>CAYPQM010000034.1:37007-45759 GCA_964412845.1 uncultured Streptosporangiaceae bacterium | reverse complement strand
TCCCCGGCGTCGAGGCCGGGCTGCAGCAGGCGGTCGCCGACCGGGCCCACCTGATCCATGTGCTCAGCCGGGGCACACCGGACGCAGTGGCCGAATGGTTCACCATCGAACCGGACAAGACGGTCCACATTCCGCATCCGAACTACCTCAGCTCCTACCCGGATTACATCCCGCGCGACCAGGCCCGCTACGACCTCGGGTTGCTGCCTGACGAGATCGTCTACGCGCTGGTCGGGGCGATCCAGCCGTACAAGGGGGTTGACCGGCTGCTTGACGCCTTCGACGCCGCGGCGGGCCGGCCCGGCCCGCCGCGCAGGCTGCTGGTCGCGGGCAAGGCCGCGCCGGACCCGCACACCCGGGAAATACTCGACCGCTGCCTGCTGCACCCGCAGGTCGTGCTGCGGCCCGTCGCGGTGCCGGACAACGAGATGCAGTACTACCTGCGCGCGGCCGACATCGCGGTGCTGCCGTACGAGCGGCCGCTCAACTCCGGCGTGCTGCTGCTCGCCCTGTCGTTCGGGCTGCCGGTGCTGGCCCCGGCGAGCCCGGCGACCGACGAGATCGCGGCTCCGGGCGCGGTCCGGACCTTCCAACCGGATGACCCGGGCGGGCTCGCCGTCGCGCTGGCCGGCGCGGACGACCTGCTCACCCCGGCGGCACGCGAGGAGGCCCTCCGCATCGCGCGCTGTTACGACCCGGGTGAGATCGCGGAGCGGTTCGCCGCCGCCCTGGCCGGCCGGCTGGTCGCGGACTGGCCGGCCACCGCCGCCTGACAGCGGCGACCGCGGCCACATCCGTTGGACGACTGCTCAGGCCCGGACGCTCATACCGCGGCGAGCCAGATCGGGCCTGCTGCACCGCCGCCTGGCTGCGGGTCAGCCACGGGCGGACACCCCCGGCCGCTCAGGCCAGGGCGGTGACCAGGGCGATCAGGGCGACCAGCGCGATGAGCATGTAGGCCAGGTAGGCATCCAGCCGACCGGACTGCAGGCGCTTGGCCGCAGCGACGACCGCCATGACCGGGCGCACCGCGGGCCGGTAGAGGTAGGTCTCGACCACCTCGATGACATCCGAGGTGTAGCCGAGGTGCGGGCCATGCCGCCCAGCGTCGTGCTGACGGGTGCCGTCGGGTTCCGGGTCCACCGCTACCGGGACGAGCGAGCGCACCTCGGCGCTGGTGTGCAGGACCGCGGCGAGTACCCGGCGGGTGGGGTTGGCGAATCCGGATGCCGTGTAGCTGTCCGTCCCCTCGACCCCGCCGGTGGCGGACCGCCAGGCGGGCACCCGGCGGACGTGGGTCATCCGGGTTCCCGACACCAGCCGGGTGAAGGCGATGACGATGACCAGCAGGCACGGCATCGCGATCCACAGCCAGGACGGTGACAGGATCGAGAACCCGTCGAACACCGGCTGCACCACCCACGGAGATTTCAGCGCCCCGGAGGTCACCGTGCTGGGCACCACCGGGGACAGCCCGGTCGAGATCACCCGGATCTCCAGCGGGGCCAGGGCCGCCGTCACCAGGCACCCCGCAGACAGGATCACGATCCCCGCGCGCCCCAGCCAGCCGTAGTCCAGCTCAGCGCGGTGCGCTGTCCGCATATAAGGGTCACGATGCACCGCGCTGTCGGCAGCGGGGGAGGTGGCAGCGATGAGATCGGGACCTGCGGGGCTGGCCGTGGTAGCGGGACCCGCGGGATTGGCAGTGGCGGCGGGACCGGGCCAGGCGGGGCGTGGGCCGAGGACGACCAGGCCCACCAGCCGGACGAAGGTGACGCCGGCGAAGCCGGCGGTCAGCGCGACGGCCGCGCCGACCACCGCGAGCACCAGCCGGAAGCCAAGACCGGGCACCCGGAACTGCTGCATCAGCGACTCCAGCAGGAACCACTCGGACACGAAGCCGGCGGTCAGCGGCAGGCCGGCCAGGGTGAGCGAGCCGATGGCGAGCCCGGTGCCGCTCCACGGCAGCAATCGCGCTGTTCCGCTCAGCGCATCCAGGTCGTTGGTCCCCGCGGCCGACTCGATGGTGGCGCTCGCCGTGAACAGCAGGGACTTCGCCGCCGTGTGCGCGACGATCTGCAGCGTCGCGGCCAGCAGCCCGGCCGCGACCAGCCGCCGGTCGCCGGTCGCCGTGCCGACCAGGCTGACCCCGAAACCGGCCACGATCAGCCCGGTGTTCTCCACGCTGGAGTAGGCGATGACCCGCTGCAAGCCCGGCTGCACGGCGGCATGGGCGATCCCGAGCAGGGCGGTCACCCCGGCCAGGACCAGCACCAGGCCGGTCAGCCAGGCCGGCGGCGCGCCAAGCAGGGCCAGGGTGCGCCACAGCCCGTAGAAGCCGACGTTCACCCCCACCCCGGCCATGATCGCCCGGGCCGGCCCGGGCGCGGCCGAGTATCCGCGCGGCAGCCACACCTGGAACGGGACGAGTCCCACCTTCACCGCGAAGCCAAGCAGCAGCAGTGCCTGTGCCGCGTCCCGGACCGCACCCCCGCCCACCTGGGTGAACGAGGCCAGGCTCAGCGAGTGTGACCGGACGGCCAGCAGCAGCAGCCCGACCAGCAGCGCCGCGCCGCTGACCCGTCCGAAGATCAGGGTGATCAGCGCGCCGGCCGGTCGTCCCGCCCGGCCCCGCTCGAAGCCCGCGAGCAGGTAGAACGAGACGGTCAGCACTTCCCAGGCGAGCAGGACCGTGAACGCGTCCGTCGCGGTCATGACCACGGCGATCGCACCCAGGGCGAGCGCGTAACTGGCACCGAGCCCGCGCCGGCCGACGGCACCGGGACGGGCGGCCCAGTTCGCGAAGGCCAGCGAGACCCCCACCGCGGCGACGAACGCGATGACGAGGAACAACCCAGACAGCCGGTCCGCGGCCAGGCCAAGAGTTCCCTGGCCATACCGGCTGGCACCGAGCCAGCCGCTGACCGCCAGCCGGGCCGGATGGCCGGCCAGCACGCCCGCCCCAGTCCCCGCGAGGCAGGCCGAGCCGACCGCGCCGAGCAGGTACGGCACGCCAAGCAGGCGCGGCCAACGAACACCGGCCAGGAGATCCACCCCATCCGCCACGGCCAGCAGGGCCAGTCCCGCCGCGAATAGCGCACCCAGCCCGGTCACCGGCTCTCCCCCTGATCCCGCCGCGACGGACCAGGCTGCCTGTCAGCCCCAGACTGCCCGTCAGCCCCAGACTGCCCGTCAGCCCCAGACTGCCCGTCAGCCCCAGACCCCCCGTCAGGCCCCCGCTGCCGGCCCGCCCGGGACTGCCACCCAGACGCAGGCCGCCCGTCCGCCCCGGGCAGCCGGCCGAGCGCGAGCAGCAAGGCATGCAGGATGCCGAACGGGCTGGGCGGGGACCCCGGCAGCCACACGTCCACCGGGATGGCGCCGCCGACCCCGCCGCTTGTCGCGTCAGACGGGCTGACCAGACCGCCGCTCACCGCGTCGCTGCCGACCGCGATCACGATTTTCGGGTCCGGCATGCCGTCGTAGGTCCGGCGCAGCGGCGCCAGCATGCCGCGCGCCCCGGCTCCGGTGACCAGCAGCACGTCCGCGTGCCGGGGGCTGGCGGTGAAGAAGATGCCGAGCCGGTGCACGTCATACACCGGGTTGAGCAGAGCCTGGATCTCTTGTTCTTCCGCGCCGTCCGAACCCGCGTCGACGTGCCGCAGATGCACCGACCGGCGCAGCGCGGCGGTCCGGGCCCGCAACCCCGCCCGGATCGCGGCCAGGTTCGCGTTAGAGTCCGGGATCTGCGGCACGACCAGGCCCTCGCGGGTCAGCCCGGCGGCCGCCGGGCCGGCCGACCACCCGAACACATCAGGGCGCTGCGCGACACAGCGCCCGCACAGGATGCACTTGCCCTGGTCGATGTGCAGTGAACCATCCGTGTGGCTGCTAATGGCTTGTGTCGGGCAGAGCAGGCCCAGGTCATCGCCGGCCCGGGCGGCCAGCGGGTCGCGGAGGGTGGCGGGGCCGCGCCACTCGCTGGCATAAGCGTCCGGCCGGGCCGGCCAGCGGGTGGTGACCACGCCGTTGCGCAGGCCGCGCAGCACCCACGGGCTCACCGCGTCACCATCACAGTGTCATTTTTCACAGTGTCGTTTTTCACAGGGCCACCCCCGCCACGGACAGGCCGAAGCTGGCCTCGATGAAGGGGAAGTCGGTGAGGATGTCACCGGCGAAAACCTCGTGGAACAGGACCAGGTTGTGGAACGACGCCGAGCGGGGGCGGCAGCGGATGAGCCGCCCGTCCGCCACCGCCGTGTCGTAGAGCACCTCGCCCTGGGGCGCCTCAGCCCAGCCGACCGCCCGTCCGCCGGTCACCGCGCACTCCCCGCGCAGCGGGCCATCGGGCGCGGCGCTGAGCTCGTCGGCGGCCTGATGCAGCAGGTGGAACGACTGGCGCAGCTCATCCCAGCGCAGCCGGAGCCGGGTCAGCGCGTCGCCGCCGGAATGCTCAGGCAGGCGGCCCAGGCCCAGCCGCAGGTAGCCGTCGTACGGCCGGACCAGCCGTGCGTCGTCGCTGAACCCTGAGGCCTTGCCGATCGGGCCGAGGGCGCCGTGCTCGCGAGCCCGCTCCGGGCTCAGCGGGCCCGTGCCGCGCAGCCGGTCGAGGAACGACGCGGTGCCCATCAACGCGGCGGCGTCAGCGTTGACCGCCCGCTCCATCCGGCCGATCTCGGCCAGGAACTCCGCCGCTGGGACCTGAGGCCGGGCGGTCACCCCGCCGGGGACCACGACACCGCGGCCGAACCGGCTGCCGCACATCCGGCTGACCAGCCGGAGCACCTGTTCCTTGTGCACGCCGAACCGGGCGGTGGCGACGGCCAGACCCGCCGCGTCGCACAGCCGGGCCGCGGTGTCGAGATGACTGGCGGCGCGTTCGAGTTCCGCGTGCAGCACCCTGACCAGCCCGGCGGGCCACGGCACGGTCACGCCGGCCATCCGCTCGATCGCATGGCAGTAGGCCAGCGCGTGCGCGACGGACGCGACGCCCTCGGTCCGCTCGGCCAGCAGCACCCCGTCGGCCACCGTCATGCCCTCGAACCGCCGCTCGATCCCGCGGTGCTTGTAGTGCACCCGCATGTTCAGGTGCGGGATGTCCTCGCCCGGCGTCTCCACCAGGTACTCGATGGACTCCAGTACCCCGGAACGGACCGGGCCGTGCGGGATCGTGAACAACCCAGGACCCAGGACGTGCCGCGGCAGCAGATGCTCGTCGCCGGCCCGCGGCCGGATCAGCGGCGCCAGCCGGGGATGACCTTCCGGGACGATGCCGAACAGATCGTGGATCTCCCGCTCGTACCAGAACGCGGCGCCGAGCATCGGCGTCAGCGCCGGGTAGCTGGCCGCCCCGGGCGGCAGGGTCGCCTCGGCCGTGACGATCCCGGTGGCGCCGGCCAGGTGTGCGGACAGCAGTATGCCGCCGGGGCGTTGGGTGGCCATCAGCCCGGCGAACCTGCGGCCCTCCGCAACCTGCCGGGTCACGCTGTCCCACAGGGCCGCCGCGCCGGTCATGCTGGGCCGCCCAGCTGGGTGACAGCCCGGGCCATCAGCCCGGTCAGCTCGCCCGGTGGATGCAGGCCGAGCATGAGCAGCGCGGCGAGCCCCACCACGACCGGCAGCACCATCCAGGCGCTGGGCTCGCCGCGGGTCAGCGGGGCCGGCCCGGTGGGGCGCCCCTCCGGACCCCCCCGGGAAGCGGCGGCGGCACGCGTGGCGCGCGGGCTGAGCAGCATCCGGTTGGTCGCCAGGGACAGCCCGAAGAAGGCCACCGTGACCCCGACGACCAGGATCACCGCGGCCACGTTGCGCGATGCTGCGAGGCCACCGGCGACGATCTCGAACTCGCTGCGGAAGATGCCGAACGGCGGCATCGCGCTCAGCGCGAGGATCGCGGCCAGGAACAGCGGGCCGCTCCAGGGCAGCAGGTCCAGGCCGCCGCGGACCGAGGAGATCTGCTTGCTGCCGAACTTCCTGACCAGCACCCCGGCGCCCATGAACGCGTTGCCCTTGGCCGCGGCGTGCGCCAGGACGTGCAGCAGCACGCCGGCCAGCGCGACCGGGGCGCCGAAACTCACCCCGATGGCCAGGATCCCCATGTGCTCCACGCTGGAGTAGGCCAGCAGTCGCTTGTAGTCCCGCTGATCCAGCAGGTAGAGCGCGGCGATCAGCAGTGAGGCCACGCCGAAGACGAGCAGCACGTCCCGGGGGAACCGCGGCCCGAGCGTCCCGGCCGCCACCTGGTAGTAGCGCAGGATCGCGTAGAAGCTCACCGCGAGCAGCGATCCGGACAGCAGCGCGGAGACCGGCGTCGGCGCCTCCGAGTGCGCGTCCGGCAGCCAGGTATGCACCGGGAACAGTCCCACCTTGGTGCCAAACCCCAGCACCGCCAGCACGAACGCCAGCCGCACCGCGGTGTGCGGCAACTGGTGGGCCACCTGCAGCAGCGGCGCGAAGGCCAGGTTGTAGTGCTGGCCGAGCACCTGCGCGCCGGCGTAGTACATGAAGATGGTGCCGAGCAGCGCGATGCTCAGGCCCGCCGATGCGATCAGGATGTACTTCCAGGCGGCTTCCGTGGAGCCGTCGGTTCCCTCGATCGCCACCAGCAGGGCCGAGATCACCGTGGTGACCTCGATGGCCACCCACAGCAGGGCCAGATTGCTCATCATCGGCGCGGCCAGCATCGACCAGGCGAACAGGTTCAGCCCGAGCGAAAACCTCCGGGCATAACGCGAAAACGACTCCCCGTCATGACCGCCGCGCAGGTAGCCGATGCAGTACACCGAAACCGCCGCGTACAGGAAGCTCGTGGCGAGCAGGAACACCACACTCAGCGCGTCGATCCGGATGAAGGTGCCGAAGCTGAGGTCGCGCCGGGACGCGGCCGGGACCAGGGCGATGACCAGCCCGAAGGTGGCGATGCCGGCGGCGGCCGTGACCGCCTGGGCGGTCCGGGCGCCCGCGACGAGCGCGGCCAGCGCGGCGGCGACGGGGAGGGTCAGCAGGAGCACGGCGATGACGATCACGGCTCAGCCTCGCAGGCTGGTCAGGTCGGCGGTGGACAGCGACTCGGCGCGACCCTGGCGCAGCCCGGTCAGGTGGTGCAGCCGGATCAGCAGGCCGAACACGACCACGGCCACCAGCAGGTCGAACAGCAGCGCAACCTCCAGGATCAGGGGCAGGCCGGCCGCCAGCACCAGGGCCGCCAGGGAGATCCCGTTCTCCAGCGAGAACAGCCCGATGGCCTGGGAGGCCACGTCCCGGCGGTGGATCATGACGACGAAGGCCACCAGGACCACCGAGACTGAGACGGACAGGGCCGTCACCGGAGCCGCGACGGCGCGGATGCCCAGGGCGCCCGCGGCGAAGAAGCCGAAGGCGGCCACGACGATCGCCACCAGGATGGTGCTGGCCAGGCTGAGCCCGCCGCTGCCGGCGATATCAGCGCCGCCGGCCGGGCCTTCCGCCAGGTCAGTCCCGCGCAGCAGCCGCCGGAGCAGCAGCGGGATGGCGACCACCTTCAGCGCGGCGGCCAGCCCGGCCAGTACGTACAGTTCCGGCAGGTGGCGGGCCGCGCCGACGATGACCGCCAAGACCGAGATCAGCCCGGACTGGGCCATGTACAGCCGGATCTGGTCGCGCAGCAGGGCCTGGCGGAACATGCCGAACTCAGCGAGCAGGATCAGCACCGCGATGACGTTCGCGCCGCCCGTGTAGGCGCCGGGCGCCTGGGCTGGAAGCATCAGCCACCCCCGAGGTAGAGCGTGAACACGCCGAGCACGGCGAGCAGGAACGCCGCGGACGCAAACTCAGTGATCTTGAAGAGGCGCAGCTTGGCGAACGAGTTGTCGATGACCGCGACCGCCACGCCCAGGGCCGACGCCTTGGCCAGCAGCGCCACGATGGCCAGCAGGACCGCACCGGCCTGCGCGCTGGACGCCAGGCCCCACGGCGCGATGAAGACGTTCATCAGGATCGTATAGAGGATCAGCTGCTTGGCCGCCGACCCCCACTTCAGCAGGGCGAAGTAGGGCCCGGAGTGCTCGAACGGCCGCGCCTCCTCGATCATCCCGAACTCGTTTGTCCCGGTGTGCGTCTCCACCGGGATCCGGCCGGTCTCGTACAGGATGACCATGAACAGCGCGGCCGCCGCCAGCACGTGCGCGGGACGGATGATCTGCCCGGCGGACGACCTGACCGTGGCGGCCAGCGCATACGGCAGGTCGGTCCCGGTGATCAGCGCCACGGTGAACACGACGAACAGGACCACCGGCTCGGTGATCGCCGCGAACGTCTTGGCCCGGCTCGCCCCGAGCTGGGCGTACGGGCTGCCGGTCTCCAGCGCGGCCACCGCGACCAGGAAGCTGGCCAGCGACAGGATGAACCCGCCGCCGAGGATGTCGCCCATGTACCCCAGCGGAAGCCCGTACGTGGTCAGCACCGGGATCAGCAGCGGCACCGTCAGGTAACAGGTGAACGCCGCGAGCGGCGCGGCGAGGAAGACCCAGCTCGCCCCTTCCGGCGCGAGCGCCTCCTTGCGGAACAGCTTCGCGAGGTCGTAGTACGGCTGCAGCACGCGGGGACCGCGGCGGCCTTGCAGCCGGGCCTCCACCCGCGAGATGACACCCGAGACACCTGGCGCGCCGAGTGCGATGGTCAGAACCTGGAAAACCTGGATGACCGGGATCGGCAGAACCGCGGTCACGGAGCGGGCCAGGCGAGGGTCCGCGGGGGGTGCAGGGTGCGCCGGGGG
>CAYPQM010000034.1:26942-36907 GCA_964412845.1 uncultured Streptosporangiaceae bacterium | reverse complement strand
CGGTCACGGAGCGGGCCAGGCGAGGGTCCGCGGGGGGTGCAGGGTGCGCCGGGGGAATGACCCCGCAGGTTGATGGCCGGGCGACTCCGGCACGTCGTCAGTCACGATGGCCTCCTTCCACTCCTCACGAACAGGGGGTAGAAGCCATCAGCAGGAACCTGCCCTGCGGTTGAGGCGAGCTTCATCGCCGGGGACCATTCTGGCCGACGCGACCGCGCCCCGGCAAACCACCCCCCTCGCCTCAGGGCTGAGGCGCCGTGGACTGTGCGTGGTGTCTGTTTTGCAGTAATTTGTGGTAGTGCCAACGGTCCGGGACACCTGATGGCAGCCAGTGCCGGGCCAGCCGAACGCGAACTGGCCCAGTTCGCCCGCCGGTACGCCGTGGTCAGCCGCACCGCGATCGTGGTCGGCTGCGGATTACTCGGCTTGGTGATCGTTCCGCGCACGAGTCTGCCGCTGGCCGCCGGCTGCGTGGCCGCGCTGATCGGCTGGTCCGGGATCTGGGCCGCGGCCATCCTCCGCAGGCCCGGGACCTGGCTGCTGGTCGCGGACGTGAGCGTGCTTTGCCTGGTGGCCGCGGGCCAGGGCTGGCTGGTGCCCGCGCACGCGGAGGCTGATGGGACGAGCTGGATTCTCGCGGTCGTGTCGATGACCGTGGTCAGCTACCAGTGGCATGCCAAGCCGCTGGCTGGGGCGGTCGCCGCCGCGGCACTGTTCGCCGCGTACGTCACGGGCGCACAGCTCGTAGCCGGCCGGGACCGCATGTCCTGGCTGCCCACCGCGCTCTGGATCTTCGCGGAAGCCGGCTTGTCCCGGGGTCTGTACCACCTGGTACAGCGGGGCGGCCGCCGTTCGGACGCCCAGCTCGCCGCCCGCGAGCGGGCGAGATCCGCGCGCGATGTCAGCCGGGCCCGGCGGGCCAGCGAGCGTGAGTATCTGACCACACTGCACGACACCGCGGCCTCGACCCTGCTGATGGTCGGGATGGGCGCCGCGCACGGGCCGGAGCCCTGGCTGGCGGAGCAGGCCCGCCGCGATCTGGCGGCCATCCACCGGCCGGCGCTCCCGGCCGGTACCGGGACGAGCCTGACCACGCTGATCGCCGAGGCCATCCGGCGCTGCCCTCTCCTCGTCCATCACGACCCGCTGCCGCCGGCCACGCTGCCAGCGGGCCCGGCCCTGGCGATACGGGACAGCGTCGTGGAGGCGCTGCGGAACGTGGCCCGGCACGCGCGGACGAGGGAGGCCTTCCTGACCCTGACTCCCGGCCGCCCGCTCGTGGTCGAGGTACGCGACGCGGGCTGCGGCTTCGACTCCGGCAACGTGCCGCCACACCGGCGCGGGATCACTGAATCGATCACCGGCCGGATGAGCCGGGCCGGCGGGCGGGGGTACGTCCGGTCGGCACCCGGACAGGGCACCGTGGTCCGCCTGGAATGGGCCGATGGCTGAGCTCGGACCCGCGCTGATCGCGGATCGCTTCCTGCGCAATCTCCGGCTCGCCGTACTCGGCGTGCTGGCCGCCGTGCTGCTCTGCTGGACACTCCCGACGATGCTGATGTTCACCGCGGTCTACCGGCCAGCCTGGCTGGAGGTGGCCTCCTTCGCGGTGCTGGCCGCGGTGGCCGGGCTGGTGGCCATCATCGTGCTGCGCGGCCGCCCGTGGGGATGGCTGAGGTGGCCGCTGACCCTGACCGCGGTCTGCGCATCGGCAGCCGGCACGGCGGCGGTGCCAGCGGCGGACCTGATCAGCTCCGCACACTGGTCCTGGGAGGTCACCGGCTGGTACGCGGTACTGCTTTTTCTGGACCGGCCGGTCGGCTGGCTCGCTGGCGTGCTGACTGGCCATCTGGGCGTCACGGCCCTCGGGATCGTCGTGGCCGGCCGCACCGACGCCCAGGTCTTCGTGGCGATGGCCACTGTCACCCTGGTCGTCGGCGGATGGCAACTCGCCATCGGGCTGGCCGCCGCGGCGTTGCGCCGCTCTGCGTCATCCGCGACCCGGATCGCGGCCCAGGAAGAACAGATCCGGACCGCGGAAGCGGTGGCCGACCAGGTGCACAGCGACCGGCGGTCCAGGTACCTGGACCTGGGAACCACTACCACACCGCTGCTCGCTGGACTGGCCGCAGGGGAGCTGAACCCGGCGGATCCGGCCGTCCGCCGGGCCTGCGCTATCGAGGCGGGCCGGCTGCGGCGGCTGTTCGCCGAGAGCGACGAGACCGCCGACCCGCTGCGGCACGAGGTCCAGGCCTGTATCGACCTGGCAGAACGCCGGGGGATCGAGGTGCAGCTCGCCGTGCTCGGCGAGCGGCCGACAGTACCTCAGCCCGCCCGGCGGGCCCTGACGGAGCCGCTGCTCGCCGTGCTGGCCCGCGCCTTGCGCACGGCCAGGATCACCCTGGTCGGCCTGCCCGGCCAGCTCATCCTGAGTGTGGTCGCCGAGGTCGCGGCCGACCTCGGCGACCACGACCCGGCTGAACTCGTTGCTGGCCGTATCGCGGCTGAACTCGGCGCTGACCACGCCGCCGGCCGGATGCCACCGGGCGATGCGGATCATGTCACGGTCAGCTGGCTGGCCCGGGGCACCGCGGTCTGGGCGGAGGCCACCTGGACTGAGCCGCCGTGATCCCGCTGGTGATCATCGACGACCATCCCGCCATCCTGGCGGGCGTGCAGGCCTGGTGCGCCGCCGCGGATCCGCCGATCGACGTGGTCGCGGCCGGCCCCGACGTCAGCGCCGCATGGGTCGAGCCGGGCCGGTCGGTCCCTGTCGTGCTCTTCGACCTGCAACTTGGTGGCTCCGTGCCGGCCTACGCGGACCTGCGCCGGCTGGTCGATGCGGGCCGGCAGGTTGTCGTCTACTCCATGCGAGACGACGCCCGGACGGTGTTGACCTGCCTGGACATCGGCGCGTTCACCTACCTGACCAAGGCGGAGGGGCGGCGCCACCTGATCGCGGCCGTGCACGCCGCCGCGGACGGCCGACCCTACGTGTCACCCTCGCTGGCGGGCGCCATGGGGATCAACGGCCGCTCGGACCGGCCCGCCCTCGCTCCCCGGGAGACCGACGTGCTGCTGGAGTGGTTCCGGTGCGAGTCCAAGGACATGGTCGCGCGGCGACTGGGGCTGTCGGCCCGGACCGTGGCCAGCTACATCGACCGGGTGCGGATCAAGTACGCCAATACCGGCCGGGCGGCCCCCACCAAGGCCGCCCTGGTCGCACGGGCGGTGCAGGATGGCCTGATCCGCCTGGACGAACTCTGACGCTGGTCCGGTTCGTCGCGGAGCCCAGCCACACCCCGGATGAGGGTCGTTCGGCCGGCACCACGCCGCGACCGGCCCGCCTAGGCTCACAGCTGCCCGGATGCTCCCGCAGCGCTTCGCGGCAGATGCCCGGACGGGGTTCAAGCTACTTCTGGAGGTTCGTTTCACCATGCCCGCATTAGCCTTCTCACGCGCCTCGCGAGTCGCCGCCGTGATCATGATCAGCATGCTGTCGGTGCTGATCCCGGCGGCGAGCCAGGCGGCCCACGCTGCCTCCCAGCCGCTGTGGAACCCGGTTGTCGCGTCCGACCAGGACGGCCGGCTGGAGGTGTTCGCCTCCGCGCAGAACGGCGAAGTCTGGCATGACTGGCAGCAGACGACGGGGGGCTGGTCCGGCTGGGCCAGCCTCGGCCGGCCCGCCGGGACGCCGACGGACGTGCCCATCGCCGTCGCGCGGAACAAGGACGGCCGCCTGGAGATCTTCCGCGTCGTGGATGGCAGCATCTATCACGACTGGCAGACCGCCCCGAACGGCGGCTGGGGCGGCTGGGCCAGCCTCGGCTGCTGCGTGGACTCGCCGAACGTGACCGCCGGCGTGAACAAGGACGGGCGGCTGGAGATCTTCGGCACCACGGACGCCGGCTTGTTCTGGCACCGGTTCCAGGAAACCCCGGGCGGGACCTGGTCGGACTGGGAACCCCTCGGCGAGGACCTGCCGACCGCCTTCGCCCAGCCCACGGCGGTGGGCAACGATGAGGACGGCCGGCTGGAGCTGTTCGCGTGGGATGGCGTGAACCGTGACCTGTGGCACATCTACCAGTCCGCTGGGGGCCTGGGCGGATGGAGCGACTGGGAGCACATCGCCGGCCCGGGCGGCGGGGCGGTCGACGCCCCCACGCTCGGCCAGAACAAGGATGGCCGCCTGGAGCTGTTCGTGAAAGGCCAGGACGGCGCCCTGTACCACCGCTGGCAGGATGCCATCAACAGCGCCTGGAGCGGATGGGCCAGCCTGAACGGGTCACCGCAGTCCATCCCGTCGGTCGGGCTCAACTCAGACGGCCGGCTGGAAGTGTTCTCGATGAACACGGGCCGGAATATCAGCCACGACTACCAGACCACCGCGGGCGGCGGCTGGAGCGGCTGGAGCCGGCTCAGCGGTGACGTGCAGAACTTCGACGCCTGGCAGACGGTCGGCACCAACAAGAACGGCACCCTGGAGGTCTTCGCCGCTCAGCTGGACGGCCAGATCTATCACACCTATCAGTCCAGCGCGTACCCCGGCGGCTGGTCGCCCTGGAACGTGCTGCCCTGACCGGCCACCCTCAGGCAAATGTCCCGATCTGCGTTATCAGCCCTCAAGCCGGCCAGACCTGTCCAGGAGGCGTCAGTGCCATATCCCCGTATCCACATCCATCGTCGTTGGGCCTTCGCCCGCAACAGGCTGGCCGCAGCCTCGCTCGCGTCAGTTGTGATGGTCCTCGCCAGTGCGCTGACGTGGGCTCCTGCGGCGCAAGCCAGCCAAGGCTGCGTCCTGGCCACCGGCATCCCTGTCGCCTTCGTCCAGGGTGACATCCCGAACTTCGGTACCTATCAGGACGTCGCCGCGGAGGTCGGCTGGTCCGGCGGCAGCTACGGCCAGTTGCGCGCGAGGACCCCCGGGGCCGCCAGCGGCATCGGCCCGTGGGAGCGCTTCGAGTTGCAGTGCGTCAACGGACCGGGCGAAATCTACGCCATCAAATCCCTGGCGAACAACCTGTACGTCTCCGCCGAACTCGGCTGGACCGGTAACAGTTACGGCCTGCTGCGCGCCCGGGCCGCCAGTATCGGGCCGTGGGAACAGTTCCACATCGACTCGGGCCTCGGCACGACCAACCGGGTGCACATCCAGTCGCAGGCCAACGGACTCTGGGTGTCCGCCGAATTCGGCTGGACCGGGAACAGTTACGCCGATCTGCGAGCCAGGGCGTCCAGCATCGGCCAGTGGGAGACATTCATGATGTTCTAGCCGCGCAAGTCGTGGGGTCCGGCGGCGTCAGCCATTGGGCCCCACGACGGCGTCAGCCCTCCAGCCGTCTAGCCAACGGATCAGCGCGGCCGGGTTTCAGACCGCTCAGAGCATTTGTCAGGCGAACTCGGCGCGGACGCCCAGCAGCCGGACCGGGCGGCCTTCGGTGAACCGGCCGAGGGCGGCGAGCGCCGCCTGCTCGATCACGGCCGGCTCAGATGCGGGGGCATCGAACTGGTGGCCGTGCGTGCGGGTGATGAACGGCGCGTAGCGCACTTTCACCACGACCCGGACGGCCGGCCGCTGCTCCGCGGCGACATCGGCGGAGACCTGCCGGGCCAGCCGCAGCACCTCGCGGCGCACCTCGGCCCAGTCGTCGATGTTCTGCTGGAAAGTAGTCTCCCGGCTGCGGGACCGGGGTACGTACGGGGCGTCGGTCACTGGCGACATGTCCCGGCCACGGGCCACCAGGACCAGCCACGGCCCGGTCGTCGGGCCGAAACGCCGGGCCAGCAGGTCAGGGTCGGCGGCCGCGAGATCCCGGACCGTCGCGATGCCGAGCTCGGCGAGCTTCTTGGCAGTCTTGGCGCCGATGCCCCACAACGCGTCGGTGGGCTGGTCACCGAGCACCTCGAACCAGGTGTCGCCGGTTATCCGGAAGATGCCTGCGGGCTTGCCGAAGCCGGTGGCCAGCTTGGCCTGCAGCTTGTTCTGCCCGATGCCGACCGAGCAGTCCAGCCCGGTCGCGGCGCGGACGCGCTCAGCGATCTGCCGGGCGACGGCTTCCGGGTCTTCGGTGTCCACCGCAAGGAATGCCTCATCCCAGCCCAGCACCTCCACCACCGCGTCAAATCCGCGCAACGTGGCCATCACCTCCGCCGAGGCGGCCTCGTAGGCCTCCCGGTCCACCGGCAGGAACACCGCCTCGGGGCAGCGCCGCGCCGCGGTGCGCAGCGGCAGCCCGGAATGCACGCCGTACGCCCGGGCCTCGTACGACGCGGTGCTGACCACCCCGCGTTGAGCCGGATCGCCAGCACCACCGACGACGACCGGGAGCCCGCGCAGCTCAGGGTGGCGCAGCACCTCGACAGCCGCGATGAACTGGTCGAGGTCGACGTGCAGCACCCAGCGGGTCACCCTCCCAGTCTCCCCCGGCCCGCTGACTGCTCACGGGGGGAGTCAGCGGGCCGGGGCGGTGACGGAACCGGGCCAGCGATGAACCTGGTGCCAATGTGGCCGAACTGGCCGGGTTATGAGCCCTGGAGCTGGCTCAGGTTGACGACCTTGCTGGCCGGCGGGACAGGCGGGACCTTGACACTGTTCCACTGCGTGAAGTCCAGCTGGCCCTTGTTGTCACGTGGCCCGATCGCGCGCAGCAGGTAGTGCTTGCCCTGGGTGCTGACATAGAGCGTGCTTCCGTCTGAGACCAGCATCAGCCAGGCCGGCTGGCCGTTGACGGTGGCGTTGCCGCCGTACCGGAATGTGAACGTTTTGCTGGTCACCGAGTCAAAGAGACTCTTCAGGCTCAGGCTGCCGACCATGCTCTTCGCGTCGCTCGGCGAGAGTTCCAGGTACTTGCCACACATCAGCGAGCATGCGGCCGAGGGCAGCTTGGCGTATTTCATGAAGCCGGCGGTCACCTCGATGTAGGTGTGCCCGCCGGTGCTCAGCAGGGTGAAGGAGGCGTGGCCCACCGACACACTGCCCGAACTGGCGCCCGATCGGGTCAGCCCCAGGTTCATCGCGTAGGTCGTGCCTGACTCCTTTTCCGTGCCGCTGACGTGCACGCTTTTGGCCTTGTTCAGCCCCGTCATCACATCATCGCGGAGGACGGTTGCCGAGGGGCGGGCGGGCGGGGAGGCGGCGGAGCTGCTCTTCCCTAACCCGCAGCCGGCGACCGCCAGCGCGGCCACGAGAGCGGCCGGAAAGAGTGCCCAGGACTGGTTCTTCATGTAACGCTCCAGAACTCACGGTGACGCGGGCGGCCTAACCCGCCCATGACGGGTAAATCACCCTACGTAGCGGGCGCGTCAGTCTAGCTGGATGCCAGTGGCGCCCGGCATGAGTCTCATAACGGTTCATGCACAAGAGACAATGGCCTCGTGGGAAGCAAGGTCCGGACGGCGGTCCGGGTGGAGGGCGTGGTCCAGGGGGTCGGCTTCCGGCCGTTCGTGTACTCCCTGGCGACCCGGCTGGGCCTGGCCGGATGGGTTGGCAATGATGTCGACGGCGTCTTCGCCGAAGTCGAGGGGGCCGCGGCGGCCGTGCGGGAATTCCTGCTTTTGATCGAGCGCGAACCGCCCCCGCTGGCCCGGGTCGAACGGGTGACCGCGCAGCCCATGACGCCGAACGGGGGCGCCGGATTCTCGATCGCGCCCAGCGATCCGGCCGGCCGCCGCCGGGCCCTGGTCTCCGCCGACAGCGCGACCTGCGCGGACTGCCTGGCCGAACTGGCGGACCCGGCCGACCGGCGGCTGCGCTACCCGTTCATCAACTGCACCAATTGCGGGCCGCGGTTCACCATCGTCTGTGACGTGCCCTACGACCGGCCGCTGACCACGATGGCGGGCTTCGCCATGTGCGCGGACTGCGCCGCCGAGTACCACGATCCCGCGGACCGCCGGTTCCACGCACAGCCGGTATGCTGCCCGGCGTGCGGCCCCCGGCTGCGCCTGCTCGACTCCAGCGGGGCGCAACTAGCAGGCGACCCGCTGGCCGGCGCGGTCAGCGCGCTGCGGCAGGGGCAGGTGCTCGCGATCAAGGGTCTCGGCGGTTACCACCTGGCCGTGGACGCGGCCAGCGAGGACGCCGCCGCGCTGCTGCGGGCCCGCAAGCACCGCGAGGACAAGCCGTTCGCGCTGATGGCCGCCGACCTGGCGGCCACCAGGGAGCTGTGCGAGCTGGACGAGGTCGCGGCGGGCCTGCTGACCAGCGGCAGGCGGCCGGTGGTGCTGCTCCCCCGGCGGCCGGGCGCGCCGGTGGCCCGCGCGGTCGCCCCCGGCAACCGGCAGCTCGGGATCATGCTCCCGTACACCCCGCTGCACCACCTGCTGGTGCGGGACTTCGGCCGGCCCATCGTGGCAACCAGCGGCAACGTATCCGACGAGCCGATCGCCTATCAGGACGACGACGCGCTGCACCGGCTGGGCGGCATCGCGGACGCGTTCCTCACCCACGACCGGCCGATCCACATCAGGACAGACGACTCAGTGGTCCGCCCGGTGCGTGGCCGGGAGATGCTGCTGCGCCGGTCCCGCGGTTACGCACCGGAGCCGCTGACCGTGCGGGGGAGGTTTCCGCGGCCGGTGCTGGCCTGCGGGGCGGAACTGAAGAACACGTTCTGCCTGGGCACCGAGAATCGCGCCATCCTGTCCCACCACATCGGGGACCTGGAGAACTACGAGACCCTGCGGTCTTTCACCGAGGGCATCGGGCACTTCCGGCGGCTGTTCGACGTCACGCCGGAGGTCGTCGTGCACGATCTGCACCCGGAGTACCTGTCCACCAAGTACGCCCTGGAACTCGATGATGTCGAGCTCGTCGGCGTGCAGCACCACCATGCGCACATCGCGTCCTGCCTGGCCGACAACGACGAGGACGGCCCGGTCATCGGGGTCGCGTTCGACGGGACCGGCTTCGGGGCGGACGGCACCCTGTGGGGTGGCGAATTCCTGCTCGCCGACCTGGCGGAGTTCGAGCGGGCCGGGCACCTGGCCGGGGTGCCGATGCCGGGCGGGGCGGCCGCGATCAGGCAGCCGTGGCGGATGGCAGCCGCGTACCTGGACGCCGCCTACCCGGACGGGATCCCGGATGGCCTGGCGGTGGCCGCACGCAACCCGCAGGCCTGGCCGGATGTGCTCGCCATGGCCCGCCGGGACATCAACGCCCCGGTGACCTCCAGTGCCGGGCGGCTGTTCGACGCGGTGGCGGCCCTGCTCGGGGTACGGGACGCGATCAACTACGAAGGCCAGGCGGCCGTCGAACTGGAACAGCTCGCTGATCCCGCCGAACGGGCCGGGTACCCGGCCGCGATCACCGGCGGCAGCCCGCTGCTGGTCGCCGGCCCGGACCTGGTCCGGGCCGCCGCCGAGGACATGCTCGCCGGGGTGCCGCCGGAGACCATCGCCGCCCGGCTGCACAACGGCGTGGCCGTCATGATCTCGCGCGCCTGCCTGCTGCTGCGAGAGCGCTCCGGGCTGGGCACCGTGGCCCTGTCCGGCGGCGTGTTCCAAAACCTTGCGCTGCTTAACGGAACCGTCCAGTTGCTGCAGCGCGACGGGTTCCGGGTGCTCACGCACGCCCGGGTCCCGCCCAACGACGGTGGGATCAGCCTGGGCCAGGCGGCGGTGGCAGCCGCCCGCGACCGCCGCCGATTCAGCGGGACAGCCGCCATACCGTGGTCCGCTTGATCGCGGCGTTCTCCAGCGCTCGGGAGACTGGCACGTCATATGTCGCGACGGCCGCGAAACAGTCACGGGGCAGGTACGCCCGGCCCGGGTCGCCGACGAGCACGAGGGCCCCGGCCGCCCGCGCGCGCTCCAGGAACGGCAGTACCCGGTCCGCCATCGGCTTCTCGTAGAAGGCGTCGCCGGCGAGCACGACGTCCGGGCCGTCGATGCCCCCGCCCCGCATGCCGCCGTCCCGGGTGCCGCTGTCCCGGGTGCCCCCGTCCAGGATGCCGCCGTCCAGGATG
>CAYPQM010000034.1:12894-26842 GCA_964412845.1 uncultured Streptosporangiaceae bacterium | reverse complement strand
GTCCCGGGTGCCGCTGTCCCGGGTGCCCCCGTCCAGGATGCCGCCGTCCAGGATGCCGCCGTCCAGGATGTCGCCGACCGTCGCCGTGAGGGTGACGCCGTTCACCGCGGCGTTCAGCCGGGTAGCCGCCGCGGCGAGCGGATCGGTGTCGCTAGCCGTGACGCTGACTGCGCCGGTCTTCGCCGCGGCGATTGCCACCAGGCCGGACCCGGCCGCCAGGTCCAGGACTGCCCGGCCTGCTGTGCACTCGGGATGATCAAGCAGGTAGCGCGCGAGCACCTGGCCGCCGGCCCACGGGAACGCCCAGAACGGCGGGGGCAGCCCGGCCTGGCCGGCGTCGCGCTCGGTCCGCTCCCACAGCGCGATCGGTTCCGCGGCCAGGTGCAGCGTGATCTCCGGCACCAGCGGCGGCGCCGCCAGGCAGGTGTTCGCCCTGATGAACGCGGCGGCCCTCATCCGGTTGTCCGGCCCGCAGCCGGACCGGCGGCCATCTCGGTGGCTAGGACAGCGCACTCACCCGGACGCCGGGGGTGGCCGATTCCGCGGCCGGGCGGCCGGCCGCGCCGAGCCACTCCGTGATCACCCTCGCGCTGTCATGCGCCGATTCCAGCTGAGGCACGTGCCCTACACCGGGCAGCACAACCAGGGACCAGGAGGGGTTGACGCGCGTCACCGCGCGGGCGGCCGCGACGGGTACCACCCGGTCCCGCTCGCCATGCAGCAGCAGGACCGGGCAGGTGATCGAGCGGATCCCGCGCCGGTACGCCTTGCCCCGGAAGTAACCGAGGGTCGCGATGACGGAACGTGTGGCCACGGCGAGGTCCCGGCGGCCATCGGTGAAGGCGGCGCGCCGGCGCACCAACTCGACATGCTGGGCCACCACGTCCGCGGGCACGCGTGCGGCATCCTCGCAGCACAGCGACATATTGCTGGCGACCAGCGCCTCCGGCGACACCCCACGGTGGCGGCCCAGCAGCACCCGGCCCACGCCCGGAGCGGCCTTGACGACGAACTTCGCGGCGACCTGGGAGCCGGTCTGGGCCGACACGAAGGGCACGGCCGGGTCCACCAGGATCAAGCCAGCGACGGCGCTGGGGACAGCGGCCGCTTCGAGGAGCGAAATCATCCCGCCCATCGAGTTGCCCATCAGGATGACCGGGCCGCCGGGCACCGATTCGATGAAGCGGTGCAACAGGGCCCGGTTCACCGCCACGCTGCTGCCCCGTCCCGCCGACCGGGTCAGGCCGTGCCCGGCCAGGTCGGGGGCAAGTATCCGGTAGCGGTCGGCCAGCAGCGGCGCGATCGCCGCCCAGTTGACCGCCGATCCGCCCAGCCCGTGCACGCAGACGATCACCGGGCCGCCGGCCGGCCCACCGAAATCGAGGTAGTGGACGGGCCCGTCGAGATCGGTCCACCGGGACTGCCCGCTGGGCTGCTGCACCGGCCAGTCGCCGGAAAGTTCGTGCAGAGCATCAGACGTGGGCATAACACCCAAGACTCAGTGCCCAAACAGCACATGTCAAGTGGCCAAACGCCATGCGGCGCGAGATGGAAATGTCGGCTTCGGCGTCCCAGACCCGTGCTGTACTGCTCGATGCGCCGCGTTCACGTGGTGCGGTACCCCATCCAGCTCATCTGGGCGGGCCTCACCGGGGTGCTGCGCGAGGCGGAATCGCGGGTGACCCGGACCAGCCGCTGCCCGCCACTCCCGCCCCGCCGCTGACGTTGCGTACCAGTGACCACGTGACTGGCATCTCGGCCCCCGCCGTACGCTGTCCATGATGGCGATACGTGACTCCGGGCCGGATATGGCCCCAGATACCGGCCCGGTCGCGGATTCCGTCCGCGGCCACGTCCGGGTGGCCATCGTGGGGGCCGGGTTTGGCGGCCTCGGCGCCGGGATCCGGCTCCGGCAGGCGGGCCTGACCGACTTCGTCATCCTGGAACGAGCTGACGCGGTCGGCGGCACCTGGCGGGACAACATCTATCCGGGGTGCGCGTGCGACGTACCGTCGCATCTCTACAGCTTCTCGTTCGCGCCGAACCCCGGCTGGTCGCGCAGCTTCTCCCGGCAGCCTGAGATCCGCCGGTATCTCGACGACGTCAGCGACCGGTACGCACTGCGCGGCCACATCCGGTTCGGAGCGGACGTCACCGGGGCAAGCTGGGATATTCGCACCGCCCGCTGGCGGCTGCGGACCTCCCGCGGCGAGTTGACTGCCGATGTGCTCATCTCGGCCGGCGGCCCGCTCTCCGAACCGTCGTTCCCCGACATACCGGGACTGGCCAGCTTCGCCGGCGAGGTCTTCCACTCAGCACGCTGGAATCCCGGCTATGACCTCCGCGGCAAGCGGGTCGCGGTGGTGGGCACCGGAGCGTCCGCGATCCAGATCGTGCCCAGGATCGCGCCCAAGGTTCGTCACCTGGTCCTGTTCCAGCGGTCCCCGGCCTGGATCCTGCCGCGCCGGGACCGCCGGATCAGCCCGCTGGAGAAGTGGCTCTACCGGCACGTTCCGCTGACCCAGCGGATCGCCCGCCTCGGCATCTACGCCAGCCGTGAGTCGGCGGTGGCCGGGTTCGTCAAGCGGCCGGCCCTGCTCCGGGGAGCCCAGCGGATCGCCCTGCGGCATCTGGTGAAGTCCGTCCCGGATCCAGCGCTCCGGGCCACGCTGACCCCGGACTATGTGATGGGCTGCAAGCGAATCCTGCTGTCCAACGACTTCTATCCCGCGCTCGGCGCGCCGAACGCCGAAGTCATCGGGTCAGGTCTGGCCAAGGTGGACGGCAGCGTGCTGACCGGCGAGGACGGCAGTGCGCGCGAGGTCGACGCGATCATCTTCGCCACCGGTTTCCGCGCGACCGACATGCCCATCGCCGATCGCATCCGCGGCGCGGATGGCCGCACCCTGGCCGAGACCTGGCGTGGCGACATGCAGGCGTTGCGCGGCACGACGATCGCGGGATTCCCGAACCTGTGCCTGGTGATCGGGCCGAATACGGGCCTGGGGCACAATTCGATGATCCACATCATCGAGTCCCAGCTGCACTACATCCTTGACTATGTGCAGACCCTCGGCCGGCTCGGCGCCGCGGCGCTGGACGCCCGGCCGGACGCGCAGCGCCGGTGGTGCGCCGACATCGAGCGCCGCATGTCGCCCACGGTGTGGGCGACTGGCGGGTGCTCCAGCTGGTACCTCAACGCGGCCGGGCACAACCCGACCCTCTGGCCCGGCTCAACGCTGCGGTTCCGGCGCGCCACCCGCCGCATCGACCCGGCCGAATACACCATCATTCCGGCTGGCGCGCAGTCGTGACACCTGCTCCCGCAGGCCCGTTCACCCCGCCAGAACCCGCGGTCCGCATGCAGGCGACGTCCCTTGACGGGACCCGGCTGAACGTCGAGATCCACGGCGGGCTGCAGGCCCACCTGCCCAGCGTCGTGCTCATCCACGGCAACGGCTGCTCGATTCCCTTCTGGGCACCGGTGATCCGCGCCTTGCGCGACGACCTGCACATCGTCGTGTACGACCAGCGCGGGCACGGCGGCAGTGACACCCCAGGCCCCGCCGGCTACAGCACCAGCGCACTTGCCGATGACCTGGCCGCCGTGCTGGCCCGCGCGCTCCCTGACGGCGGGCCAGCGGTGCTCGCCGGGCACAGCATGGGCGGGGTCGCCATCATGGCCGCGGCACTGCGCGACGGCGCGCTCAGCCAGGTAACCGGGGTCTTGCTGGCCTCGACCGGGTGCGCGGACCTGATGTCAGAAGCGCTCGGCGTCCGGTTCGGCGGCCTGGTCCCGCCCTTCGCGGTCGCGGCCCAGCAATGGCTGCTGACATCGGCCGTTCCGATCGGGCCGGTCACCCCGATCACCCGGGCCGCGCTGAGCTACCTGATGCTGGGACCAGGTGCGCCGGCCGAGGTGGCGGCGGCGAACGCGGCCATCATCCAGGCCGGCGACCGGCATGCCCGGGCGGCCTGGGGGCACGTCCTGGCCAGCGTGGACGTCACGGAGGGCGCCCGCCGCCTCGACGTGCCAGCGCACGTCCTGGTGGGAACGTCTGACCTGCTCACGCCACCTGGGCTGGCCCGCAGGCTGGCGGAGCTGCTGCCGAGCTGCGAGGGGCTGACACAGCTTCCCGGCGTGGGTCACATGACCCCGCTGGAAGCACCCGGCGTGGTGGCCGAGCTGATCCGGAAGCTGGCCGCGGAAACCGAACGTGCCGCGCCGCCGGCCAGGTTAACTCGCCGGTCACGCGACCTGTGGCTGGCCATCACCTCGATACGTGAGCGCGGCCGCCGAAGTACGCAGTGATGTTTCGAGCACCGCCGTGCGGCGCCGCGGGTCCATCAGGTTCGCCCCCATCACGGCCAGGTCCTCGGGTCCCGGGGTGAGCACGGTGACCTGGATGCCGAGGCGGCGGAGCGTGTCGGCTTCGCGCAGCAGTGCCGCGGTGATCAGCCGCCGCAGGCGCCGCTCCAGCCGCTCGTGTGCCTTGCGCGGACGGTCGGTGACCGTGCTGGCCATCGGGGCGAGCACGTAGATCTCGTCCACATCCGCTCGGGCCAGCACGCCGAGCGACGTCGCGGACCGCACGCCACCGTCGACGTAGCGGCGGCCGCCGATCACGGCCGGCTGGTACCAGCCGGGAATGGAGCACGACGCGACCACGGCATCGTCGAGCCGGGCTGGCGGCGCGCCCTCCCGGCCGAAGATCACCCGCCGTCCCGAGTGATAGTCGACGGCCGTGATCCAGGTCCGCCGGTCCACCCAGTCCGGAACCGGCCCGTGCGGCGCGGTGTGCTGGTGGGCGTGGGCGTGCAGCGCCTGCACCATGGCCCGCACGGCCACATGCTGGCCCCGGCCGCGGGGCAGCCAGGCGCTGGCCCCGACCCAGGGATGCACCCGATGCGGCGTCAGCAAGGCGGCGAGCATCAGCGGAGGCGAGCCGACCCGCAACTGGGGACGGGGCGGCAGCGGACCGTCAGCCAGTTCAGGTACCGCGGAGTCGCGCAGCACGCCGATGGCCTCGCCACGCTGGTGAGCGATCATCTCGTGCACGCCGACGCCGCAGCGCAGCGCGGCGGCCAGCACGCTGCCCGCGCTGGTGCCGACGATCAGGTCGACGTCATTGACCGGGCCGGCCAGGCGGTCCTGCACAGCCGGCAGCGCGCCGGTCATCCAGGCTCCGCCCAGGACGCCGCCCGCGCCGAGCACCAGCCCGATCCGCGGCCGGGAACCGCCGATCCCCCGTTCCGGAGCCATGATCACCTCCGCGCGGCCGGATGATCTATCGCGCCCTGCGGGCCGTGCCGGGCAATCTTATGCAGAATCGGCCATCAATGCCCATACCTCGGATATCCGGCACGACTCAGCTACGTGCGGTTACCCCACCGCGCCGGGTGTCGCCGCGCCGCGGGTCGCCGCGGCCTGGCCGCCCAGTTCGGCCAGGCCGAGTCCGATGCCTTTGACCAGGACCCGGAGATCGGGCACGGCATCGTAATCAGCGGTGATACCGAAGGAGAAGCGATCCAGGTAGGAGATGATCGCGACCCCGATCCGCAGGTTGTCGCCGATCGGCACGTAGGGGTACATCTTGATCATCCGGCGGCCCTGGACGAAAAGCGGGAAACGCGGCCCGGGCACGTTGGTGGTCACCGTCTGGACCAGTGGCTGCGGGATCATGAATGCCGCCCGCGAGCCGAGCGCGAGCAGGGTCGGCGCGGCGAAGCCCAGCACCCCGGTCAGGATCTCGGCGCCGATCGCCTGGTGGGTGTGCTTGAGATCGTCCATCTGCTCGCGCAGCAGAGCCAGCCGTCGCAGCGGATCCGGCTCGCCTACCGGCAGGTTGGCCAGGACCGCCGACACGCGGTTGGCTATCACCCCCTGCTCGTCCGCACTGCGGACCGAGACGGGCACCAAAGAGCGCACGACGAGCCCGTCGGCTAGTTCGCCGCGCGCCTCCAGCAGGTCCCGGAAGCCGCGGGTGATCGCGGCCAGCAGCACGTCATTGACCGTGCCGCCCAGGGCGCTGCGGATCTCTTTGACCTCAGCGAGGCTCGCCGTGGTCCAGGCCCACCGGCGATGCGGGCCGATCGGCCCATTCAGCGAACTGGCCGAGGGCGCGGCCAGCCGGCGTGCGCTGCCGGTCAGGCCACGGCCGAAGCCCAGCAGCTCATCCACGGCCGGGAGCTGCTGGAACCAGGAGCCGGTGACTCCGGACAGCCGCCGGAACGACCAGGACACAGCGTCGATCATGCCATCAGCCAGCAAGTCCACCACCGACGGCTCAGGCTCAGGTTCCCAGGTGACAGGCACTGGCCGCTGGACCTCGGGACCCAGGTCGAATATCGCCGTCATCAGGTCGTTGCCGCCGATGCCGTCCACCATGCAGTGGTGCACCTTGGAGATGATCGCCCAGCGGCCACCCTTGAGCCCTTCCAGCAGCCACGCTTCCCACAGGGGCCGGGCGCGATCCAGCCGCTGGGCGAAGATCTGCGCCGCCAGCTTGCGCAGCTGCCCAGTGCCGCCGGGCGCTGGCACCGCGGCGTGCCGCACGTGATACCCGATCTCGAAGTGCTCATCGTCAGCCCAGACGGGACGGAAGACATTCAGCGGCGCGGTCCGTACCACCTGGCGGTACCGCGGCACGAGCGGAAGCTTCGCCGCGACCAGCTCGACCAGGTCCTCGTAGGCCGGGGCCGGCCCCTCGAACACCGCGACCGAGCCGATGTGCATCGGGACGTTCTCGTGCTCGACGAAAAAGAACCCGGCGTCAAGCGTGCTCAACCGCTCCATACTTCATCCTCCCTCGGCATGGTCACCGCGGGTACAAGTTCATCCTTCAAGATCTTGCCGAGGGTGTTCTTCGGGAGTTCGTCGCGGAACTCGACCACCCGCGGGTACTTGTACGCGGCCATCCGCTCCTTGCAGTAGGCGATGAGTTCCGGCGCGGTGAGCGAGGAATCCGGCCGCAGCACCGCGACGGCCATGACCTCCTCGCCGAGGCGCTCGTCAGGAATGCCAACCACGGCCGCCTCGGCAATCGCCGGGTGGGCGTGCAGCACGTCCTCAAGTTCCTTCGGGTACACGTTGTACCCGCCGCGGATGATGAGTTCCTTGATCCGCCCGGCGATGAACAAGTACCCATCCTCATCGAAGTAGCCGAGGTCACCAGTGTGCAGCCAGCCGCCGGTAAAGGCACGGGCCGTGGCCTCCGGGTCGTTCAGGTACCCCTTCATCACGTGCAGTCCCCGGGTGACCACCTCGCCCACGTGGTCCCGGCCGGGCGGCAGGGCCGTGTTATCGGTGCCCCAGACCTGCGTCTGCGTCCCCCAGATGGGCTTGCCCACACTGTAGACACGGCGTTCGGTGATGCTCCGGTTGAACGTCGTGGTGGACGCGGTCTCCGTCATCCCGTAGCCCTCCAGGATCAGGACACCGAAGTGCTTCTCGAAGGCGTCCAGGACGGGCGCGGGTATCGAGGCGCCGCCCGAGATCGCGACCCGGAGCGAGGAGACGTCGTACTGGTCAAGGCCGGGATAGCCCAGCAGGGCGATGAACATGGTGGGCACACCCTCGAAGATGGTGGCCCGGTCACGCTGGATCGCTTCGAGCACCGCAGCGGGGTCGAAGCGCGGGATGAGCGACATCGTGCAGCCGAACCGCACGCAGACATTCAGGATGCTGGACAGGCCGAATACGTGAAAAAGCGGCAGGACCGTGATGACGATGTCATCGGCCTGCACGTCGAAGAGCCGCCCGGGTATATCGGCATTCATGTACAGCTGCATGTGCGTGAGCAGCGCGCCCTTGGGTCGGCCGGTGGTGCCCGAGGTGTAAACGATCACCGCGGTGTCGGTGAGATCGCGTCCGGCGAGCGGGTACTCGGTCACCGGAGCGGCGAGCAGGTGCTCGAACGGGAGCGCGCCGGGATCGTTCCCGGGGTGGCCTACGGCATAGATCTCGGTCAGCCCGGCTGCCGCGGCGCCCTTGGCCGCCTCGCCCAGGACCCCCTCCCAGGTGATGAGGATTTTCGGCTTGGCGTCACCGAGAACGTAGGCCACCTCGGGCGCTTTGAGCATCACGTTCAGCGGCACGACCACGCCGCCCGCCTTGAGGATCCCGAAGTAGGCGATGAGGAACTGCGGAATGTTCGGCAACTGCAGTGCCACGGTGTCTCCAGGCCGCAGGCCAGCCGCCGCCAGGCCCGCTGCCAGCCGGCCGGACGCGGCGTCTAGTTCGCCATAGCTCAGCTGGCTGCCGGCATAGACCACCGCGGGCTTTTCCGGCGACGCGGCGGCCGTTTCACTCAGGATGACCGCGAGATTGAACTTCATCCCTGCACTCCCTCCCCCACCCGCACGCGCGTTCTCCGGGGGCCGGGGTACATCCGCGTGATGAATAACGCCCGGCGGAAGGATCATCTGCTGCCGGGCTTTATATCACCGTGCGGCAGATGTTCCGCCCGGGATACCGGCATTCAGCCCGATCGGCCGGGACCTTCGGCCCGGACCTTCGACCCTTCCCGCGGCGTGCGGCTTCCTACCCGTCCCCGGCCGGTGGCCTGCGGGTAGCCGCCTCGGCCGCGCGCCGCCCAGCCGAGCCGAGCCACCCGGTGATCGCCCGGGCGGTGTCATGCGGCACTTCCAGCTGGGGCACGTGGCCCACGCCGGACAGGACGACCAGCGACCACGACGGGTTGGCGCGGGCCGCCGCGCGGGCGACCGCGACTGGCACCAGCCGGTCACGATCGCCGTGCAGCAGCAGCACCGGGCAGCTGATCGAGCGGATTCCCCGCCGGTACGCCGGCCCGCGCACATGGCTGGCGGTGGCGATGACGGATCGCATGGCGGCGGCGAAGTCCTGGTCGGCATCGGTGAAGGCAGCGCGCTGCCGGGCCACCGCGACATGCTCGGCCACCACGTCCGCACCGATGCGCGAGGCATCCACGCAGCACAGGGACAGGGTGCTGGCGACCAGCGCCTCCGGGGACAGCCGGCGGCGGCGGTCCCGCACCAGCCGGCCGAGGCCTGGCGTGGAGTACAGCGCGAACATCGCGACGACCAGCGGGTCCGGCCGGGCGGGGACGACGGGCAGGGCCGGGTCCACCAGTATCAGGCCGGCCACGGCACGCGGCCTGGTGCTCGCCTCGAGCAGCGAGATCATGCCGCCCATCGAGTTGCCCATGAGAATCACGGGACTTCCGGGCACAGCTTCGATGAAGCGGTGCAGCAGCACCTGGTTCGCGGCCACGTCGGCGCCCCGGCCCGCCGACCGGGTCAGGCCGTGCCCGGCCAGGTCAGGGGCAAGTATCCGGTAGCGGTCGGCCAGCAGCGGCGCGATCGCCGCCCAGTTGACCGCCGATCCGCCCAGCCCGTGCACGCAGACGATCACCGGCCCGCCGGCCGGGCCACCGAAGTCCAGGTAATGGACGGGCCCGTCGAGGTCGATCCACCGGGACCGGCCGCCGAGCCGCACCGCCTGATCGGGGGTGTTCATAGCGCGCGCGCAGCCATCGCCTGCACGCCGCCGATGAACAGGTCGATCCCGAACCGGTAGTGGAAATCCGGGTCGTGCGCTGTCATCGCGGTAGCCCCGGCCACCAGGCACGGGTAGCGGTCCGGCGGCAGCACGGCCAGGTGGGCCCGGGCGCTGCGGATCTTCTCGGCCCGCTGCGCCTCGGTCAGCCCCGGGTCGAATCCCGGCTCGCTCATGACCAGGGTGAGCCCGGTCCACAGTGCGTTACGGGCCACCTCACCCGCGTGGATCAGGTCAAACCCGGCACTGCGGAGCACCTCCAGAGTGACCTCGGTGGCCTTCAGCGCTGACTCACTCTGCTTCTCGCCGGCCACCAGCAACTGGGACGCGCACGGGTGCGAGCGCAGCACCCGGACCAGGGACTCCAACAGGCCACGCAACTGATCGGGCCATCCAGCGGTGGCATCGATGTCGGTGTCGATCTCGCTCCAGATCCGCTCGGCCAGTCCGGCCAGCAGTTCCTCCTTGTTGCGGAAATGCCAGTACAGCGCCATCGGCGTGACGCCGAGTTCCTGAGCGAGCCGCCGGACGGTCAGCGCTTCAAGGCCCTCGGCGTCGCCGAGGGCAAGCGCCCGCTCGACCACGGCCAGCTTGCTCAGCCGGGCCCGTTCTGCCGCGTCTCTCGCCTGTGTTGATGCCATCACTTGACAACTATACGCCGTACAAGGCAACCTGTCCTCATGCATGTACGACGTATAGGAACGACGTACATGATCACCGTACAGGAACGACGTACAGGAACCGCTGCCCGCAGGGTGGCGGGGCCACCCGGGAGGAGAGGGCACGTGCCCAGACGCTGTTGGACATTGGTGGCGGTTGGACTGGCCACCTTCATGACGTACCTCGACAACAACGTGACCAATGTCGCGATCCCCACGATCCAGCGCAGCCTGCACCTGTCCATCGCGGGCCTGGAGTGGGTGGTCAGCAGCTACATCCTGGTGTTCGCGGGACTGCTGCTGGTGGGCGGCCGGCTCGCCGACGTCTACGGCCGCCGCAGGCTGTTCATCATCGGGCTGTCGGTATTCACCGTTGCCTCGCTGGGCGCGGGCCTGGCCGCCAGCGGCGACGTCCTGATCGGCTTCCGGCTCCTGCAGGGGCTCGGTGCCGCCCTGGTGGTGCCGACCACGCTGGCCATCATCATCGCGACGTTCGACAACGTCAGGGAACGCACCACAGCGATCGGCGCCTGGACGGCGATCGGCGCCATGGCGCTCGCTTTCGGCCCGCTCATCGGCGGCTTCATCAGCCAGCACCTGCACTGGGGCTGGATCTTCTTCATCAACGTCCCGGTCGGCGCCATCACCCTCATCATCGCGCTCGCTGCCATGCGGGAGTCCCGCGATCCCTCGGTGGTCCGCCGTCTCGACGTGCCCGGCCTGACTGCCTCCGCTATCGCGCTGTTCTCGCTCACCTACGCCCTCATCGAGGGGCACGACCACGGCTGGACGTCCGCCGTGATCCTCGGCGCGTTCGCACTGGCGGCCGGGGCGGCGGCGGCCTTCGGCATCATCGAGTCCCGGGCCACCCACCCGATGGTGCAGCCGAGCCTGTTCCGGTCCCGGGTCTTCAGCGGCGGCACGGTCACCATGATGCTGTGGGCCTTCGGTATCTTCGGCATCTACTTCTTCACGTCGATCTACCTGCAGAACATCCTCGGCTTCTCGCCGACCATGGCGGGCCTGGCCTTCGTCCCGATGGCCCTGTGCATGGCGCTGTTCGCCTCGCTGGCCGGCCCGACCTCCAGGCTCTTGCGGGCGCACCAGACCGTCGCGCTCGGCATGGTGATCATGGCGGCGGGGCTCTACCTGGTCTCCCGCCTCGGCGGCGGCGCGACCTACGCCAGCCTGATGCCAGGCTTCCTGATGTTCGGGGCCGGTGCCGGGCTGATGAACGTCCCGCTGACCAACGCGATCATGCACGCCATGCCCGCCGAGCGCTCGGGAATGGCCTCAGCTCTGCTCAACGCCTCACGCGAGATGGCGGGCCTGCTCGGCATCACCGTCATCGGCGCGGTGCTGCGCTCCCGGCAGGGCGTCGCGCTGCACCACGGGGCCACCGCGACCAGGGCATTCCTGGACGGCTACCAGGCGGGCCTGCTCGTCACGGTCGCCCTGGTTGCCATCGGCGCCGTCGTCAGCTACGCGGCGCTGCGCCGCATACCACGCGAAGCGCCACCCGCCTCCGTCGCCGCTGACAACGTCGCGGAACTGACCGAGGTCGGGTAGCGGGGGCGCCGGTGAGCAGGACGCGGGCGGGTGCAGGCGGCCAGGCGCGTAAAGCGCCGAAGGCGCAGCGCAGGGCCGGCTGTACCCGCCCGCGGCCACCCACCGACCCGGGCTAACAGATGCGGGTCACCGGGGAGATGCCGTGCGCTGCGGCCAGGATCCGCTTGACCGCCGCCGGGCCGCCCGCGCGCACGCCCAGGTGGGCCAGGGCCAGGTCGCGCTGGGCGGCGACGTCCCCGGTGAAGGCCCGGACGCAGCGTTCCGGCTCGATGTTGGCCAGGGCCAGCAGCGCGCCATTGACTCCCAGCGGGCCGGCCAGCGAGAGGTAACCGGACGAGCCCACATAGGTCTCGCCGTGGTAGTGGGCCACTTCGTCGAGCAGCCGGTCCGGGCTGCCCGACGAATCCTTGACCCCGGTGACCGGCAGCGACGCGAGGACGTCCACCGGGATCGCGGCGCTGGACATCCAGGGGTTGTGATACGCGAGCACCGGCCGCCCGGCCGCCGCGTCGCGGACCGCCGAGAAGTAGCCGGCGAGGTCCGTGCCGCCGACCGGGCACCAGGTGAGCAGAGCATCGGCCCCCGCCGCCACGGCCGCCCTGGTCAGGGCGGCGGCCTGCCGCGCCGACGGCGCACCGCTGCCCGCGATCACCGGGATATCGGCGGGCACCGCCGTCCGGACGGCGGCGACGATCGCGGTGCGCTCCGGGTCCGACAGGGTGGCTGCCTCGCCAGTTGACCCGCAGACCAGCACCGCGCGGATGCCGCGCCCGGCCAGGTCGGCCGCCAGCTTGCCGGTGGACCCCGCATCCACCTCGCCGGCCTCGTCGAAGACCGTCACCAGCGCCACGCCGACCCCGCTGAACAGTGTCGTCATCGGCTCCGCCTCACGACTGCCATCGGCTCCGCCTTACCGTTGTCATTGTTGTTCCAGGTTACGCGGGCCCGGCTGACCCGCGAAGATCGGGCAGCGAGCGTCTACGGTAGTCACGGCGCGGCCGCCGGGCCCGGCCGGAATCGGGCCGGCCGGGAAATCGGCCCGCGCAACCGAAGGGTGGTGGCCGGGGATGGCGCGCAGTGGGCAGGTCCGCTGGGGAATTGTCGGCACGGCCAACATCGCGCGCAGGTCATTCCTGCCGGGATTGCGCGCGGCCGGCGGCGAGCCGGCCGCCGTGGCCGGCCGCGACCTGGCCCGGGCCCGGGACTACGCGCACGCCAACGGCATTGACCGGGCCATCGAGGGGTACCAGAACCTGATCGACGACCCTGACCTGGACGCCCTCTACATCCCGCTGCCCAACAGCCTGCACGCCGAGTGGACCATCCAGGCCCTGCGGGCGGGCAAGCCGGTGCTCTGCGAGAAACCGCTCACCGGCACACTCGCGGAGACGCAGCGGGTGCTCGGCGTGGCCCGCGAAACCGGGACGCTGCTGTGGGAGGCGTTCGTCTTCCCGTTCCACACCCAGATGCAGCGCATCCGCGGGCTGCTGGCCGACGGAGCCATCGGCGAACTGCGGGAGATCCAGTCGGATTTCCACTTCATGATGGGCGGCCCCGTCAACATCAGGCTGTCCAGGACACTGGGCGGCGGCGCGGTCAACGACATCGGGTGTTACCCGGTCCGGCTGGCCCGGGAACTGTTCGGCGACGAGCACGAGTCGGCCTGGGCCACCGCGCGGTGGGGCGGGGACGGGGTTGATGTGGACACCCAGGGCAGCCTGGGCTTCCCCGGCGGCCGCCGGCTGCTGCTGTCCTGCGGGTTCGGCCGGAGCCTGGACACGTTCAGCCGGCTACTGGGCACTGCTGGGCAGATCCATGTCAGCAACGCGTTCCACCCCGGCCCCGACGACCGCTACCAGGTCTTCGCCGACGGCGCCGAGCCCCGGATCTACCCAGCCGCGGGCGCCGAGCCGTCCTTCACCGCGGCCATCGCGCACATCCAGGACGTCATCAGCGGCGGGCAGCCGCCCCGGTCACTGGCCATCGACACCTCGCTGGGCAGTGCCCAGGCCCTGCACGACCTGCTGGAGTCGGCCGCCGCGACCAGGGCACCGGCATGACTGGCCGCCAGGTCGACGCGGGCGAAGCACTGGCCGCGGACCGAGCGGACACGCTGGAGCGGATCGCGGCGCTGACCCGCGAGTTCGACGGGATCGTCGAGTCGGCCGCGCTGGGTGCCACC
>CAYPQM010000034.1:0-12884 GCA_964412845.1 uncultured Streptosporangiaceae bacterium | reverse complement strand
TCGAGCGGGCCCAGATTGCCGGGCTGCTGGAGCAGGCCCGCAGCCACCTGGCCGACGTCGATCAGGCCATCCGGTCGATCGAGGCCGGCATCTACGGCATCTGTGAGCGCTGCGGGCAGCCCATCTCAGCGGAGCGTCTCGCCGCCCGCCCGGCGGCGCGCACCTGCATCGGGTGTGCCGCCCAGCCTGGGCCGCGGCCGGGGTAGGCAGCGGAAGCACGCGACGGGAATCGTGCTGCCATCTGGTACACAGCCAGGAGCGGCCGCAGGAGCAGCTGGCCGGGCCCGTTGCGCTGATGGTGGCTTTCCGCCCTGGTCGGGCGCGGGTTAGCCTGGCCCCAGTTCCCGGAGCGCAGGTCCTGGTCTTGCGCCCGGCCGCAGAGGGGAGCCGGTTCGCGTGCAGTACCGCACTGATCAGTGGTATTCCGGCACGGACCGCGACGCCTATATTCACCGGGCGTGGATGCGGCGGGGGCTGCCGCGATCGGCGTTCACCGGGCGGCCGCACATCGCCATCGCCAACACCGCGTCCGACCTGACTCCGTGCAACCTGCACCTCAACGAGGTCTCAGCCAGCGTGCAGGCCGGCATCTGGGAGGCCGGCGGGGTGCCGCTGAACATGCCCGCGGTCAGCCTCGGTGAGACCCTGGTGCGGCCGACCGCGATGCTCTGGCGCAACATGGCGGCGATGGCGACCGAGGAGATGCTGCGGGCCAACCCGATCGACGGGGTGGTGCTGCTCGGCGGCTGTGACAAGACCATCCCCTCCCTGCTGATGGCCGCCGCGTCGGTCGATCTGCCCGCGGTGGTTCTGCCCGGCGGGCCGATGCTGACCGGCACCTTCCGCGGCACGCCGCTGGGCTGCGGCACTGACGTGTGGCGGCTGAGCGAGGAGGTCCGGGCCGGCAACCTGTCCCCCGAGGAATTCCTCAGCTCGGAATCGGCCATGATCCGCAGCAAAGGCCACTGCAACACCATGGGCACCGCATCCACCATGGCGTGCGTCACCGAGGCGCTCGGGATGACACTGCCCGGGATCGCCGGCACACCGGCCCCGGACAGCCGGCTGCTGGAGCACGCGCACGCGACTGGCCGGCTCGCGGTCGAGATGGTCGCGCAGGAACGGCGGCCGAGCCAGGTCCTCAGCCAGGGGTCGTTCCGCAACGCCATCGTGGCCCTGGCCGCGATCGGCGGGTCCACCAACGCGGTCGTGCACCTGCTGGCCATCGCCGGCCGGGCCGGCGTGGACCTGTCCCTGGGCGACTTCGACGCCATCGGGTCCGGCGTGCCGCTGCTGGTCGACCTGGCCCCGGCCGGCCGGTACCTGATGGACGACCTCTTCCGGGCCGGCGGACTGCTGGCCGTGCTGCGGGAAGTGTCTGATCTGCTGGATCCGGCCGCGATGACGGTCAGCGGGCGGCCGCTCGCCGACCACCTCAGCGAGGCCCGGATCTGGGACGAGGCAGTGATCCGGCCCCGGTCCGCACCGCTGCAGGCGGACGCGGGGATCGCGGTGCTGCGGGGCAGCCTCGCCCCCGACGGAGCGGTCATCAAGCCCGCCGCCGCCTCCAAGGAACTGCTCGTCCACCGCGGGCGAGCCGTGGTCTTCGACAGCATCGAGGACGCCCGCGCCCGGCTGGATGATCCCGGCCTCGACGTGGACGAGTCATCCGTGCTGGTGCTGCGCGGCTGCGGGCCGCGCGGCTATCCGGGGATGCCCGAGGTCGGCAACATGCCGCTGCCCGCCCGGCTGCTGGCCCGCGGAGTGCGCGACATGGTGCGGATCAGCGACGCCCGGATGAGCGGCACCGCCTACGGCACCGTGGTCCTGCACGTGGCGCCCGAGGCGGCGGCCGGCGGCCCGCTGGGCCTGGTCCGCGACGGCGACCCGATCGTGCTCGACGTGCCCGCCCGGCGGCTGGACATCGACCTGCCCGCCGCGGAACTGGCCCGGCGTGAGCCGTCCGCGGCGATGCGGGCCGCCCTGCCTGCCCCCCGGCGGGGGTGGGAGCGGCTCTACATCGACCACGTCATGCAAGCCGATCGCGGCGCCGACCTCGATTTCCTGGTCGGCTCCAGCGGCCACCAGGTCGGCCGCGAATCACACTGACTGGACTTCATGATCGCGATTGATCAGCTGTCACAGGCGGCCAGTGATCAACCGCGACCATGAAAGTCAGCGCGCTCCGGGGTCACAGCGCAGCGGAGCCCGCTGCCACCTCGCCTTCGAGCAGCGCGGCCGCCTGCTCCAGCGTGCGCGGCCGGACCGTCCGCAGGACGAGCATGTAGATGACTCCGGCCGCGATCAGCGCCAGGGTCAGCCCGGGCAGGTAGCTGTACGGCTTGGGCTGGCCGGGACGCAGGTCACCCCAGACCGGGATGGCGAGCACCAATACGCCGATCACCGGGACGACCACCCACGCCCAGACGCTCTTGTGGATCCCGGTCCGGCGGAACTTGGCCCACTGCACGATGAGGGCCACGTTCGCCACCAGGTACATCAGGATCAGCCCGAGGATCCCGAACGTGCTGAGCAGGCCCACGGCCGTGCCGGGGTCGGTGAACGCGGTCGATATGACCGCGATGAGAATGCTCGGCGCGACGAACGCGATGGCCGCGGCCCACGGGGTGCGGAACCGCGGGCTCACCGCGGCGAGCGTCCGCGACCAGAGCCCGCCCCGGGCACCCGCGAAGATCACCCGCGAAGTCTGGGTGTTCGCGGCCACGTACGAGCTGGTCACGCTGGACAGGAAGATCCAGGTGATCAGCGGGGCGAGCGCCGGGAGGAAGGTCTTCGCCGCGGCCTGGAACGGGTTCGGGTTGGCGGCCAGCGCGGCGATGTGCCCCGTGCCGAACGCCACGATGAGCGCGTACGAGCAGAACACGTACAAGACCCCGCTGACGACCACGGTGCCGATGACCCCGAACGGCACGCTGCGCCGCGGGTTGCGGGTCTCCTCAGCCAGCGGCGCGGCCGCCTCGAAGCCGCCGAAGGCGAGCACCGCGAAGGAGAACGCCACGAAGATGTCCTTCGTGCCCGCGCCGGACGGCCACTTGAACGGCGCCGCGGACAAGCCGTGCGCGCCGCCCTTGGCCAGGATGGTGAAGGTCAGCGCGAGCAGCAGGACCACTTCAAACAGGTACAGCACCACCGTGGTGCGCACCCCGAACTTGAGCCCGAGGACCACCGGGAGGACGACCAGGATGCCGTAGACGATCGTGACGATCTGGGTGATCCCCCAGATGTGCGGGTTGTTCAGCACGTTCGCCACGATGTACTGGCCGACGAAGATGTAGATGCCGCCGAACGCGATGATGTAGCCGAGCAGGGTGATCACCCCGACGGTCACCGACGTGCGGGGGCCGATGGCACGGGCGATATAGGTGAGGAACGACCCGGCGCTGGGATAGACGCCGGAGAACAGCGCCAGGCTGGCGGCCGTGCAGACCATGCCGACCAGGCTGATCAGGAAGACGAGCGGGACCGAGGCGCCGGCCAGCCCGGCCATGACCCCGGCCGTGAAGAACAGGTTGAACGCGGGCGCGACCTGCGCCAGGCCGGGCATGAGGACGCCGAGCAGGCCGATCTCGCCGTGCCTGAGGGTTCCGGCGCCCTGCGTGGCGGGCGCCTCACTTTCCTGTTTAGTGGACATCAGTCACCCTTTCCGTGGCGGCGGACGAATTCGATAACGGCTTGGTTGAAGCTGTCCGGGTGCTCCCAGATGCAGGCGTGACCGCCCCGCACCGTCTGCCAGTGCGAACCGGGAATCCCGTCGTGCAGCGCGCGGGACAGCGAGACCGGGATGAGGATGTCCTGCTCACCGGCGAGCACCATGGTGGGGACGGCGATCTCGGCCAGCCGGCCGGTGGTGTCGTGCCGCTGGATCACGGCCAGCTGGGCCAGATAGGCGGGCACCGGCTGGTCCATGTACTTCATGGCGGTCTCGAACTCGGCGAGCTCATCCGGCCGGTCGGCGAAGAACTCGGTGGTGAACGCCCACAGCGTCACGTCGCGCATCACGAACGGGACCCCGAGCACCGGGGCGGTGTCGGCCCACATCGCGAACATGCGTGCGCAGAACGGCCCGGGCGCCGCATATGTGCAGGCCAGCGTCAGGGAGCGAAGGTCGCCCGGATAGGCGAGGGCATATTCCTGGACGATCATCCCGCCCATGGACACGCCGAGCAGATGGAAGTCGGTGATGCCAAGCTCATCGACCAGTGCCTTGGCGTCGTCAGCCATCATCCGGCTTGAGTACGGCCCGGCGGGCCGGCTGGTCCGGCCGATCCCCCGGTTGTCGAAGAGCAGCAGCCGGTACCCCGCGGAGGTGAGGGCGTCTTCCTGGAAGGCCCAGGTCTCCAGGTCGTCAGCGAGCCCGTTGACCAGGACGATGGTCTCCTCGCCGTGGCCGGCGAGGCGGTAGTGGATGTCGATGCCATTGACTGCGGCGAAAGGCATGGGCTACTCCTGGGGTTGTCCACCGCTGCGCAGCATCACGCGCGCGTGCAGTTCGCGCAGCATGGACTCGGTAAGGGAGAAGTGGTCCGCGGCGAGTTCCGCCGCCTGGTCCGGGTTGCCCTCGATGACCGCCTGGGCAAGCTCCGGATGCTGGTGCAGCGCTCGTCTGCGCACCTCGGGGCTGTAGGGCTCGGCTTCGAAACCGAAGCTGATGTCGTGCCTGATGCTCAGGCTCAGGTTGAGCAGGTGCGGGTTGTGCGTCGCGTCCGCGATCGCGCGGTGCAGCGCGAGATCGGCCATCCGCGATGAGTCGCGGTCCTCGCCGGCCTGTTCGTAGTCGGCGAGCGCGGTCTGGATCGCCTTGATGTCCGCGTTGCCGCGGCGCAGGGCCGCGGTACGGGCGATCTGCTGCTCGATGAGCTGCCGGAAGTCCAGCAGTTGTTCAAGTTCCTGCCACTCGGGGCTGAGCGTGCGGCGGATCATCTCCGCCGACTCGGGGCCCCACCCGGCCACCACGAATGTCCCGCCCGCCCGGCCCCGCCGGACCGTGACGTACCCGGACTCGGCCAGCCTCGCGATCGCCTCACGCACCGTCGCCCGGCTCACGCCGAGCATGGTGGCCAGGTCACGTTCGGTGGGCAGCCGCTGACCGGGTACGAACTGGCCCAGGGCAATCGCGGTGACGAACCGTTCGGCTATTCGTTCTCCGGTGGTGCGGACGGTCATCGGGGCCAGCAGCCCGGGCGGCGGGGGCATATCAGGACGGGGGTCGCCGCCGGCGGCCTGCCCCGTCATGCCGCGCCCCCGGCGTAGTAGCCGGCCAGGAAACGGGCGAGAGTGCGCGCCCCGGCCACGATGCTGTCCAGTTCGACCGACTCGTCGGCCGCGTGGATGTTGCGGGCCCGCGGGCCGTAGGCCACGGCCGGGATCCCGAACTGGTTGAGGTACAGCCGCGCGTCCGTGGTGCTGCCCAGCGCGAAACGCCGGGGCGGCACCCCGTGCGCGCCGGCGTGCGCGGAGGCCAGCGCCGCGACCAGGGGATGGTCGGCGTCGATGAGGTAGCCCTCCGCCCGGAACCCGGTCGGGCGCAGCCGGGGAGGATGGCCGGCCAGCCACGGATCGTCCGCCGCGACGGACTGGACGGCGCGGGCTACCCGGGACAGCGCTTCGCCCGGCGTCCACGCGGGCGGGAACCCGACCCGGACCCCCACGGTCGCCTGCCCGGGGACGCTGGACGGCCAGTCGCCGGCCCGCAGCACGCCGACGTTCACATTGCACGCCCGGTCAAGCTGCGCGAAAGGGCCGTCGAGCGCCGCCGCCATCTCGGATTCCAGCGCCTGGAGCCGGTCCACCAGCCGCAGCGCGACGTGCACCGGGTTGACCGCCCGGTGTGCGGACTCGGCATGGGCGGGCAGTCCGGGCACGGTTACCTCGACCCACAGGATCCCGACGCCGCCGAGCAGCAGGCCAAGATCGGTAGGTTCCAGGAGCACCGCGGCGTCGGCCAGCACTCCCTGCCGGGCCGAGGCGAGCGTCCCGTTGCCGGTGCACTCCTCCTCGATGACCGAGGCGACGGTGAGCCGGCCGCGCAGCCAGCCGGGAACCGCCGCGCGGAGCGCGCCGACGGCGAGGGCGGCCAGCGCGAACCCGCCCTTCATATCACCGGCACCCCGGCCGAACAGCCAGCCATCCCGCCGGATGGGGGTGAACGGCGGCGACGACCAGAGTTCTGCTTCGGCCGGGACGACGTCGATGTGGCCGTTGAGGATCAGCGACGGGCCGTCTCCTGAGGTCAGGGTGCCGACCACGGTGTCCCGGCCCGCGTAGGAACACTGCGGGACACCGGCCGCCGGGTCCAGCCCAATGTCCTCAGGGACAGCCAGAGCCTGGGTCTCGAAGCCGAGGCGGGCCAGTTCCTCCCGCACGATGAGCTGTGCCACAGCCTCCTGGCCCACCGTGCTGGGCGCGGCGACCAGCCGCTCCAGGAACGCGAACGAGTCCTCCGCGAGGTCCTCGATGGCCTCGTCGAGCTTCCGCAACGCGACCGGGGCAAGCGGACTCCGCACGGCCCTCTCCCATATGTCTAAAGGTAGGGGTATTAGACCTTTTAGCCAGATACCTGTCAAGGCTCTGATCGGCGGAGTACGCGACCGGTCTGTCCGGCGTGCCGACCGGTCTGTCCGGGCGGCCCGGCGCTGGGGTCAGCTGGCCTGGGCGTGCAGGATGACCGGGGTGTGCGGGCGCTGGACCGGAATGGGCACGCCGATTTCGCCGAGCACGGCCCCGGGCACCTGCTGGCCGGTGATCATCGGAGGCTCGGCCCGTACCGGCATGCTGCTGGCCGGGGTCACGTTGGTGACCTGGTAGCGGCGCGCCGGGTCGAGCCCGGGAATGCGCAGCGGCACGGCCTGGGCTCGGGTGGGCTCATCCAGCTGCACATAGCTCATCAGGGCCGCTCCGCGGTCGGCGGCGACCACGCCGTGCATCAGCGCGGTGCCATCAGCCGCGTCGGCCCGGGTGACCCGGCCGGAATGGATCAGCGCCCGGTGCGCTTTGTACAGCCGGACCCAGCCGGCCAGTTCGTCCAGCGCCGCCCGGTCGGCGGTGGTCAGGTCCCATTCGATTCCGAAGTGCCCGAACAGCGCGGTCGCCGCGCGCAGGGCCAGCGGCAGGGGGCGGCCGGTCTGATGGGCAACCGGTGCCGACACGTGCGCTCCGCAGTACTCGGGCGGGACGAGCTGCCCGGTCCAGCGCTGGATGGACTGCCTGGCCAGCGCGTCAGTCATGTCAGAAACCCAGATCCGCTCGGTCCGCTCCAGGATGCCCAGGTCCACCCGGCCGCCGCCGGAGGCACAGGACTCCCACTCCACCCCGGGATGCCGTCGCCGCAGCTCGTCGAGCAGCGCGTACACGGCGAGGACCTGGGCGTGCACCGCGGGGGCCCCGGCCCTGGCCGCCGACCCGGCGTCGAGGAGATCCCGGTTGTGATCCCACTTGACGTAAGAGATGTCGTACTCGGACAGCAGCCCGTCCATCTGTTCCAGCAGGTAGCCAGCGACCTCCGGCCGACTCAGGTCGAGCACGAGCTGGGTTCGCTGCAGCGGCGGCACCCGGCCCCCGGTGGACAGGATCCAGTCCGGATGCGCCCGGTACAGATCGGAGTCAGGGTTGACCATCTCCGGCTCGAACCAGAGCCCGAACTGCATGCCCCGGGCCCGGACGTGGTCGATGAGCGGGTGCAGGCCGCCGGGCCAGACCGCCTCGTCCACCCACCAGTCGCCGAGCCCGGCGGTGTCGTCCCGGCGGCTGTGAAACCAGCCGTCGTCCAGGACGAAGCGCTCCACACCGAGGTCGGCGGCGATATCCGCGAGGGCGGTCAGCCGGCCCAGGTCGTGATCGAAGGTGACGGCCTCCCACACGTTGAGGTTGACCGGGCGGGGTGACCGGGGGTGGGCCGGCAAGGATCGCAGGTAGCCGTGGAACATCGACGCCAGGCCGTCCAGCCCGTCGGCGGCGGCGGCCAGGAAGACCCACGGGGTGGCATAAGACTGGCCGCTCTCCAGCGTGACCTCGCCGGGCAGCAACAGCTCACCGCCGCCGATCGTGGCCAGCCCGGTACGCAGCCGCTCGACCCGGTGCACCGTGTTGCCGCTCCATGCCACGTGCAGGCCCCACACCCGGCCGGCCCCGAAGCCGAAGCCGGCCGGGCCCGCCACCAGCACGGTGGCGCTGTCATGACCGGTGTGACCCCGGCGGCCCTCGCGCAGCCAGAGCCCGTCAGCGATGATGCGTCGCTGCGGCACCCGCTCATGCATCTGCCGCCCGGTGAAATCCAGGGTCTCGCTGACCTCGCCGGGCAGCGGGACGACAACCTCCAGCGAGTCCACGACATACGGCTGCGGCCCGGTGTTGGTCAGGGTGTGGCGGCCCCGGAGGGCGCCGCCGGGCATGGCCTCGATCTCGGTCACCAGCGCCAGGCCAGCCACCGGGTCCGCGGCCTCGATGCGGGCCGTGTGCCCCAGGTGGACGACGCTGGACGGGCGGAAATGCGGCGACCAGTCGAGGCCCGCGGACGGGTGCCCGCCGGGACGGTTCAGCCGGTGACCGGACAACCCTGGCCTGCCGAACCAGCCGGTCGCGTGCTCCGGGAGCAGCGGGCACTGCCATGTGCTGTCGGCGAGCGCCGCGACCGTGGCCGCATCCAGGCCGGCCTCCGGCACCGGGCCGGCCCACACCACGGCCGGCAGGCGGCCGGACTGCGGCGCCAGGACCAGGCCGGTCCGCGCCGCGGCCGCCGCATCTTCCAGCAGGAACGGCGGGAAAAGAGGCGCCTCGCCGGGCAGTCTGGGTTCCACGACCGGCATGTACCCTGTCGGGGCCGAACTCATTTCCTAAGGAGCCGAACGGATCCGTGAGGTTCGTCTTCAGCCCACCCGCCGACGAGGCAGCAGGGCTCCTTTCCCTGCCGTGGACCGAGCCGCTGGAAGACTGGCGGGACGAGCGGATGGTCGAGATCAGGATGCGCGGGATCTCCCGGCATATCGTGCGGTTCGTCGAGGAGGAGGGTGAGCTGTTCGCGCTGAAATCAATCAACGAGAACCTCGCCCGGCGCGAATACCGGTTGCTCCGCGGCCTGGCCGAGGCCAACGTCCCGGCCGTCGATGTCGTGGGCATCGTCGTCGACCGCGGCCAGGACATGGACGCGATCCTGGTCACCCGTTTCCTCGACTACTCCACCACCTACCGGGCATTGTTCTCCAATCCCCGGGGCGGCCAGCCGACCGACCGGCTGCTCGACGCGCTGGTAGAGCTGCTGGTCCGGTTGCATCTGTCCGGCTTCTTCTGGGGTGACTGCTCCCTGTCCAACACGCTTTTCCGGTTCGACGCGGGAGCGCTGGAGGCCTATCTGGTCGACGCGGAGACCAGTGAGCAGCACCCGTCACTCACCCGCGGCCAGCGCAACTGGGACCTGGAGCTGGCCTGGGAGCGGGTCGGCGGCGAGCTGATGGACCTGCAGGCCGGCGAGCTGCTGCCGCCTGAGATCGACCCGTTCGAGGTGGCTGACGAGCTGCCTCGCCGGTATGAGCGGCTGTGGGACGAGCTGACCCGGGAAGAGATCCTGCGCCCGGAGGAACAGCGGTACCGGATCGCGGAACGGCTGCGCCGGCTCAACGAGCTCGGCTTCGACGCCGACGAGGTGGAACTCATCAGCACCGGCGACGGGAACAAGCTGCGGGTCCGGACCAAGGTCGCCGAGTCCGGGCAGCACCGCCGCCAGCTCTTCCTGCGCACCGGGATCGACGCGGAGGAGAACCAGGCCCGCCGCCTGCTCAACGACATCGCCAGCTTCCGCGGGTACCTGGAGCAGAAGGATGGCCACCCGGTCTCCGAGACCCTGGCGGCCAGCCGCTGGCTCGAGGAGGTCTACGACGCGGTGCTCGCGGCGACCCCCGATGGCCTGCGCGGCAGGCTCGCTCCCGCCGAGATCTTCCACGAGATCCTGGAGCATCGCTGGTACCTGTCCGAGAGCGCCGGGCGGGACGTGGGCACGACGACGGCCGCGAAGTCCTATTTCGAGACGGTACTGCCCGAGGTACCTGAGGCGCTGACCGAGGAGGTCCCGCCGGAGGAAGCGGAAGTCAATACGATCGAGTAATGCTCAGGCCTGATTATCCGATCAGGACGCCACGGCTCACGCTCCGGCCCTACACCGCGGCCGACTTCGACGATCTGTACGACATGCAGTCGCGGCCGGAGGTGACCCGTTACCTCCTCTTCGACACCCGCGACCGCGACCAGGCACGCGTGTCGCTGGAGCAGCGGATGGCGGCGACGGCACTGGATGACGAGGGCAGCAGCCTGATCCTCGCCGTGGTGCTGCCGCCGGCCGGCACCGTGATCGGGGACGTCGTGCTGTTCTGGCGGAGCCGCGAGCACCGGCAGGGCGAGATCGGCTATATCTTCCATCCTGATCATGGCGGCCACGGGTACGCCACGGAAGCGGCCCAGGTGATGCTGCGGCTCGGTTTCGAGGGTCTCGGGCTGCACCGCATCATCGGCCGCGTCGACGCGCGGAACACCGCATCCGTGCGGGTGCTGGAACGCCTCGGGATGCGCCGTGAAGCGCATTTCCTGCAGAACGAGATCGTCAAGGGCGAGTGGACTGACGAAATTGTGTACGCGATGCTCGACGAAGAATGGCGGGCACTCGCGCCGCCGGCCTAGGGCGTCCTACCGGGGGTCGCGCAGCCCGCGGAGCGCACCGTCCCAGCGGACAAGCTCATCGAGCATGGCCGTGGCCGCGCCCTGCATGATGTCGTTGGGCTGGAGCCGGCGCTCCTCATCGAGGAACTGCTGGACGAACGGGATGTTCACCGAGTCGGTCATCGGCACCATCTTGAGCGTCGTGACCACCTGCTTGAGCATCTGAACCGCCCTGGTGCCCGCCGCGACCCCGCCATAGCTGACAAATCCGATGGCCTTGTGCTGCCACTCCTGGTTCAGGTAGTCAATCGCGTTCTTGATCGCCGCGTTGAACCCGTAGTTGTACTCGGGAACGACGAAGATGAACGCGTCAGCGCGCTCGACGATGGCGCTCCAGTCCTTGGTGTGCTGATGGACATACTGGCGCAGCCGCGGGTGGTTCGGCTCGTCGAACAGCGGCAGGTTCACCTCAGCGAGATCGATCAGCTCGACCTTGAAGCCGCCGTGGTCCACGGCCCGCTGGTAGATCCAGGCCGCGACAGACGGGCCGACTCGGCCCGGGCGGGTGCTGGCGATGATGATCTGCAGCGTGGCGTCGCTCACTGGCTTTCTCCAGGGATGTCCGGGGGCCCTCGGTCGTCACCCAGATTCAATCGCGGCGGCCCCGCCGCCCGTTACCCTGGTCCCCACAACGAGTCGAGCGCCTTGTCTATCCCGGTCGTGAGCGGTGCCATCTGGGGCACCAGCCGCGGCGCCGGGGCGGCGTCGGTGACCTCGCACTGGGCGAGCGCGGCCGCGTCCAGGAACCGGGTCAGCTGCCCGTAGCTGTGCCGGTCATCCCGGCCCATCCGGTGATGGTGCATCCGCAGCGGCGCGTACAGGAAAAGCTCGTCGCGGGCCCGGGTGACCGCGACGTAGAACAGCCGCCGCTCCTCGGCCAGCCCGGCGGCGGTGCCCAGCGACATGTCGCTGGGCACCGCGCCGTCGACCAGGTGCGGCAGGTGTACCACCGGCCATTCCAGTCCCTTGGCCGAGTGCACGGTGGAGATGACCAGGTAGTCCTCGTCCAGCCGGGGCGGCCCGGCGAGGTCCGAGCTGGAGATGGGCGGATCAAGCGCGAGCTCGACCAGGGCGTCGTGCAGCGACGGCCGGCTGGCCGCCGCGTCGACAAGGCGCTGCAGGTCGGCGATCCGCACCCCGGCGTCCGGATAGCGGGCGCGCAGCGGATTGTCCAGCGTGGCCAGGATCGCGGCGGCCCGGTCCGCGGTCTTCTCCAGTCGCGCGGCCTCGGTGAGGCCAGCCACCGTGGCCGCGAGTCCTGGCCGCCAGCGCGGCGGTGCCGCGGCAACCGCGTCCGGCCAGCGGCCCAGCGGCTCCGGATCCGCCGGGTTCAGCGCGTCGATAATGCGCCGGGCATGCACCGGGCCGATGCCCTCATGCAACCGGAGCAGGCGGAACCAGGCGATGTCGTCGGCCGGGTTGGCCAGCACCCGGGCCGCCGACAGGAAGTCCTTGACGTGCGCGGCTTCGGTGAACCGCAGGCCGCCGTACTTCACGAACGGAATGCGGCGCACCGACAGCTCAATCTCCAGCACGTCACTGTGCTGCGCCGCGCGCACCAGCACCGCCTGCTCCCGCAGCTCACGGCCGGCCTCGTGGGCTTCGAGCACCCGGGTGCAGATCTCCCGCGCCTGGGTGGCCTCGTCATGGCAGCGGACCAGCACCGGGGCGGCGCCCGCGCCCCGGTCAGCGGTCAGCAGCAGTTCCAGCCCGTCTGACTGCGGGCGGACCACATTCGCCAGCCGCAGCACCGCGGCCTTGGACCGGTAGTTCCGGTCCAGCCGGACCACCGCGAGGCCGGGAAAGGTGGCGGACAACGCGCGCAGGTGCGCCGGGTCGGCGCCGCGGAATCCGTAGACCGCCTGCGCATCGTCGCCGACGCAGGTCAGGCCCTTGCCGTCCGGCTGGAGCAGCCGGACGATGTCCGCCTGGACCGCGTTGACATCCTGGTACTCGTCGACCAGGACCGCGTCGAACAGGCCGCGCAGCGCCGGGCCGGCCGACGGGTCCGCCAGCGCGGCCCGCCAGAGCAGGAGCAGGTCGTCGAAGTCGACCAGACCGTGCCGGCGCTTGTGCGCGGCGTAACCGCGGAACAGCCCAGCGAGCTGGTCGGTGAAGTCGGCGCACCAGGGGAAGCTGCTCCGGACTATCTCAGTCACCGG
>CAYPQM010000033.1:1952-45924 GCA_964412845.1 uncultured Streptosporangiaceae bacterium | reverse complement strand
CCACAACCAGACCCCACCCCACACACCAGCGAACACCCCAGCCAGCACCGCGGCAACCGGCCGCCTCGCGGCCGACCCCGGTCACGGGCCGGACACCATGGTGAGGGTAACGGTCGACGTATACGAGCCGGCCCGGGCGGAAGCCGGCACTTTGACCCACCATCCGGCTGGGTTCGCCGCGGCGCTGCCGCCTATGGTCATCACGCCTAGGCCGGTGGCGGCCGAGGTGTCGTAGATCGTGAAGGCCGCCGGTGAGCTGACAGCCGTGTTGATGACCACGGGATAGGTCGCCGTATTCGTCGGCAGCGTGCATGACCCGACGCAGGCCACACTCGGAGCGCTGCTGGTGATGGAGCTGACGCTGCCGGTGAAGTTAACGGCCCCGGTGTTGGGCAGCGAATTCGCCCCGCTGGTGAACGTCGTCGCCGAGATCGTGATGTGCCAGCCAGCTCCCGTGCTGGTGTTGTCCGTGGCCGTGAGCTGCTGGTCCGCGGAGACAGTGTCGGCCACGCTCTGATTCACGCCGTTCTCGGTGGCGGCCCAGGTCAGCGAGCTCGGGGAGGTCAGGGTCAGGAACCCGGCCGGCACGACCGTCACCGTGGCGCCAGACGCGGTGCCCGTGGTCGCCGTCACGGTGACCGTGATCGTGTAGGTGGTCCCATCAGTCAGGCCGCTGATCGTGCACAAGGTCGCCGTCGTGGTGGAACACGACGCCACCCCCGGGGACGCGGCGGCAGCGTACCCGGTGATGGTCCCGTTGTTCAGGAACACTGGGGCGGTCCACGAGATCGCCGCCGTCGCATCACCGGGGGTGGCAGCCACCCCCGTGGGTCCCTGCGGGCCGACGAACCCCGGCACCAGGCTTTGCGAGGTCGAGTTGTTGCCGAGCTGTCCCGAGGAGCCGAGGCCCCAGCAGTACGCGGTACCGGTGGCATCCATCGTGCAGGTATGCGCGTAGCCGGAGCTGATCTGGGTGATGGTCATGCCGGACATCGGGGTCGCCGCGGTGGTCACGGCGACGGCCACGTTGCTTTCAGTGGTCGAGTTGTTGCCGAGCTGCCCGTGGTTGTTGTTGCCCCAGCAATAGGCCACGCCAGTGGCGTCCAGCGCGCACGAGTGGTCGTTGGCGGTCACGCTGATCTGGGTGAGGGTCTTGCCGGCTATCGCGGTGGCGGCGGTGGTCACGGCGACCGGCACCAAGCTTTGGCTGGTCGAGTTGATGCCGAGCTGCCCCGTGGCGTTGTAGCCCCAGCAGTAGGCCAGGCCGGTGCTGTCCAGGGCGCAGGAGAACTTGTTGCCCGCGCTGATCTGAGTGATGACCTTGCCGGTCAGCGCGCCGGCGGCGATCACCGCCACCGGGCTCTGCGTGGTGCTGTTGTTGCCGAGCCCGCCGTTGCCGTTGTAGCCCCAGCAGTAGGCCACGCCGGCGGTGTCCAGCACGCACGCGTGGTCGTAGCCGGCGCTGATCTGGGTGAGGGTCTTGCCGGCTATCGCGGTGGCGGCGGTGGTCACGGCGACGGGCACGCCGCTGTTGGTCAGGACCGTGTTGTTGCCGAGCTCGCCCTCCTGGCCGGCGCCCCAGCAGTAGGCCAGGCCGGCGCTGTCCAGCGCGCAGGCGAAAGCCAGCCCCACGCTGATCTGGGTCAGGGTCTTGCCGGACAGCACGCCGGCCGTGCTCACCGCGACTGGCACGTGGCTGTCAACGCCCAGGTTGTTGTTCCCCAGCTGGCCGGTGGAGTTCAGGCCCCAGCAATACGCGTGGCCGGTGCTGTCGAGTGCGCAGGTGAAGTTCTGGCCTGCGCTGATCTGGGTGAGGGTCTTGCCGGACAGCACCCCGGTGGTGTCCACGGCGACCGGGGTGGCCTGCGCGGTACCAGACGAGGTGTTGTTGCCCAGTTCACCGTTGGTGTTGTCGCCCCAGCAGTAGGCCTTGCCGCTGAAGATGGTGCATGAGTGGCTTTTGCCGACCGCGATGATCCCGGGCGGCCAGGGGGTGACGGTGGCGGCCGTGCTGGGAGCCGAGTTGCCGTCGGTGGTGAGCGTGACGACCGTGACCGTGTAGGTCGTGCCGTTGGTGAGGCCGGTGATGGTGCAGGTGACGGCGCTGACCGTGCTGCAGCTGGCACCGCCGGGGCTGGCGGTGGCGGTGTAGCCGGTCAGGGTGCCAGTGCCCAGGCTGGCCGGAGCGACCCAGTACACCGCCGCGCTGGCGTTGGCCGGGAAGGCGGTGACGCTGGTGGGAGCACCCGGCACGATGCCCTGCACGATCACCGGGACGTTGCTCAGCGTGGTCGAGTTGTTCCCCAGATCGCCGTTGGTGTTGTCGCCCCAGCAGTAGAAAGCTCCGGTGCTGTCCTCCGTGCACGTGTGAGCGGTGCCGCTGCTGATCTGGGCCAGGGTCACCCCCGCGAGCACCCCGCTGACCGTCACCGCCACCGGCGCATTGCTGGTGGCGCTCGCGCTGTTGCCCAGCTGGCCGCTGGTGCCCAGGCCCCAGCAGGAGGCGGCACCCGCCGTACCCAGCGCACACGCGAAGCTATTTCCACCGGTGACCTGAGCCAGGGCCACCCCCGACAGCACTCCGGTGGCCAACACCGCCACCGGGGCATTGCTGGTAGTGCCCAAGTTGTTGCCCAGCTGGCCGCTGGTGCCCAGCCCCCAGCAGTACGTGGCGCCGCCGGTGCCCAGCGCACACGAGGAGTTGCCGCCGGTGGCGACCTGGGTCAGGGCCACCCCCGACAGCACCCCGGAGGCCGTCACCGCCACCGGCGCGCTGGTGGTGAGGTTGGCGCTATTGCCCAGCTCGCCGCTGGTGCCAAAGCCCCAGCAGAAGGCGGCGCCCGTGCTGGCCTGCGCACACGTGAAATCGCCCAGAGCGACGTTGCCCCCAGCGGCGATCTGGGTCAGCGTCAGCCCCGACAGCGCCCCGCTGACCGTCACCGCCTGCGGCGTGCTGGCCAGGGAGGTGCCGCTGTTGCCGACCTGGCCGTTGTGGTTGTTGCCCCAGCAGTAGGCCACCCCGGCGCTGGTCAGCGCGCACGCGAAGTCACTGCCCACGCTGATCTGGGTGAAGATCAGCGTCGTGCCGGAGTTGGACACCAGCACTGGAGCGTTGCTGGCGGTGCTCCCGCCGTTCCCCAGAGCGGTCAGGTCGCCGCTGCCGCTGCTGTTGTCGCCCCAGCAGTAGGCGGCGCCCGTGCTGGCCAGCGCGCACGTCCAGTCAACGTTTGCGCTGATCTGGATCAGGGTCTTACCGGACAGCACCCCGCCGGTGTAGACGGCTAGCGGCACGAGGCTCTGGGTGGGTGAGGCGGAGTTGATCCCCAGCTCGCCAAACGAGTTGTCGCCCCAGCAGTAGGCCTTTCCGTGGCGGAGCAGGCACGAGTGGGTACCCCCAGCCGCGATCATGGTCGCCTGCGACGTCACCGTTACCGGCACCAGGAAGTTCACCGCCGTGTCAGGGTCCCCAAGCTGGCCGCTGGCATTTTCGCCCCAGCAGTAGGCGGCGCCCATATCGTCCAGCGCGCACACGAAGGTAGTGCCGGCGGTGATCTGGGTCAGGGTCTGCCCGGTCAGCACACCAGTAGCCGTCACCGCCACCGCCGTTGTCTGCGACGCGGTGGTCGAGCCGTTCCCCAGCTGGCCGATGGCGCCGCCACCCCAGCAGTAGGCGACGCCCGCGGTGGACAGCACGCAGGTGGAGTTGGAGCCCTCGGTGATCTGGCTCAGGGCCACTCCCGACAGCACCCCCGTCGCCGTCACCGTCACCGGAACGTTGCTGCTGGTAGTTGAGGTGTTCCCCAGCTGGCCGTTAGTGCCAAGACCCCAGCAATAGGCCAAGCCCGCGCTGGACAGCGCACACGCGGTGGAACCGCCGGCGGTGATCTCGGTCAAGGTCACCGCCGCCAGCACCCCGGTGGTCGTCACCGCCACCGGGGTGCTCTGCGCCGCGGTGTTCGTGGTGTTCCCCAGCTGGCCGCTGCCGCCAGCACCCCAGCAGTAGGCGGTGCCCGCGCTGGACAGCGCACACACGGAGGTACCGCCGGCGGTGATCTGGGTCAGGGTCAGCCCGCCCGACACCGGCACCGCCGTGCTCTGCGCCGCGGTGGTCGTGCCGTTGCCCAGCTGGCCGCTGCCACCGGCGCCCCAGCAGTAGGCGGTGCCCGCGCTGGCCAGTGCGCACGTAGTGGCGCCGTCGGCAGTGATCTGGGTCAGGGTCACCCCGGACAGTGCCCCGGATGTGGTCACCAGCACCGGGATGCTGCTGCTGGTGGTCGTGCCGTTGCCCAGCTGGCCGCTGGTGCCCAGGCCCCAGCAGTAGGCGGCGCCCGCGGCGTCCAGCGCACACGTGAAGTTGGTGCCGGCGGTGATCTGGGTCAGGTCCACCCCCGATAGCACCCCGCCGGTGTACACGGCTACCGGCACGTTGCTGCTGATGGTCGTGTTGTTGCCCAGCTCACCGTTGGTGTTGTCGCCCCAGCAGTAGGCGTTGCCGCTGAGGATCTCGCACGAGTGGGCCTGCCCGGCCGCGATCGTGGTGGCCTGGGGCGGCGCCACCGCCACCGGCACCAGGAAGTTGGCCGCGATATCGGTGTTGCCGAGCTGGCCGGCGGTGTTCACCCCCCAGCAGTAGGCGGTGCCCGCGCTGTCCAGGGCACACGTCTGGTTGAAGCCGCCGGCGCTGATCTGAGTCAGGGTCTTGCCCGACAGCACCCCGGACGTGCTTACCGCCACCGGCACGAGGCTTTGGGTGGTCGTGCCGTTCCCCAGCTGGCCGCTGCCGCCGGCGCCCCAGCAGTAGGCGGCGCCCGTGCTGCCCAGCGCACACGTGAGGTCGTTGCCCTCGGTGATCTGGGTCAGGGTCACCCCCACCAGCGCGCCCGACGTGTCCACCGCCACCGCCGTCGTCTGCGTAGCGGTGGTCGTGCCGTTCCCCAGCTGGCCGGCGGCGCCGGCGCCCCAGCAGTAGGCGGCGCCCGTGCTGGCCAGCGCGCACGCCGTGCCACTGCCGGCGGTGATCTGGGTCAGGGTCAGCCCCACCAGCGCACCGCTGGCCGTCACCGCCACCGGTGTGGACTGCGTAGCGGTGGTCGTGCCGTTCCCCAGCTGGCCGGCGGCGCCGGCGCCCCAGCAGTAGGCGGCGCCCGTGCTGGCCAGCGCGCACGCGAAGGTCTTCCCAGCGGCGATCTGGGTCATGGTCAGCCCGAACAACGGCGTGCCGGTGGTGGCCGTCACCGCCACCGGCACCCTGCTATCGACCAGGCCGCTGTTCCCCAGCTGGCCGCTGGTGCCCAGGCCCCAGCAGTAGGCGAGGGCCGTGCTGGTCAGCGCGCACATGGCCGCGTTGCCGGCGCTGAGCTGGGTAAAGGTCAGCCCGCTCATAGTCACCGCAACCGGTGTGTCTTGCGCGGCGGTGACCGTGTTGTTCCCCATCTCGCCGTGACTGTTGAGGCCCCAGCAGTAGGCGGCGCCCGCAGCGCCCAGCGCACAGGTGAAATTATCCCCGGTGGTGATCTGGGTCAGGGTCACCCCCGACAGCACCCCGGAAGTGCTCACCGGCACCGGCACGTTGCTGCTGATGGTCGTGTTGTTGCCTAGCTGGCCGCTGCCGTTGGAGCCCCAGCAGTACGCCTTGCCGCCGCGGATCGCGCACGAATGGGTGAACCCGGCCGCGATCGTGGTCGGGTGCGATGAGACCGCGGACGCCGGCAGCGGGGCCACCACCTGGACCGCCACGCAGGCCCCGGCCGCCAGGACCAGCACCGTCGCGGCCGCCGCGCCGTGCCGCCCCGCCCGGGACCGCGACACTCCCGGCCAAGCCCCCCAGCCGGCCAAACCTGCTCCCCCCGTGCCGGATCATTACCCGAAAGCCGCGCACCGCACGGAATTTCCCCGCTCCGCACCCTTCCTGCGTCCCTTATGCGCGGACCCTTCATGATAGGACTCACCGTTGCTAAATTCCATCAACACGCCGTCGCGCGGCGGTCCGTCTTCCTGGCAGAAATAGCCATGAAATGCACTATGGCAGCATTTCCCTGGCCTGCGGCCGGTCCGGGCAGTTATGAATGGGGAACATCACTGACAATGGCCTGGCACGACCAGAGTTTGCCAATCAGGAACAACTTGCACACCCATTCGCGCAGTTTCCAGAAAGCCGTGAACTCGGGTATTCAGCGGGCTGCCGCGGACGGTCAGCGCAGCGGCTCGGGGAGCGGTTCGGCGTGCAGCACGGTCAGCCGGGACACCGCGCGGGTGAGGGCCACGTAGAGCCGGCTCAGGCCGCGTGATTCGGCCGCGGCGATCCGGGCCGGCTCGATCACCATGACGTCGTCGAACTCCAGGCCCTTGGCCAGCGTCACCGGCACCAGCGTCAGGCCGCCGCCGGGCATCTGGTCCGCCGTGGTATGCCGCAGGCCCGCCTGGCCCAGCAGCGTGGAGATCTCGGCCACCTGCTCGTCCGCGGCGATCACCGCCGCGGACCCCGGCCGGCTCATGACGGCGGCGACGAGGCGGGTCAGCTCGCCGGGCAGCGAGCCGGCCGTGGCCTCGATGATCGTCAGTGCGTCCGGGTCCTGGCGCAGCGAGCGGGCCGGGGGGAGGCCGGGGGCGATCTGCGTCAGCAGCCGGCTGGCATAGTCGAGGATCTGCCGCGGCACCCGGTAACCGGTGTCCAGGACGCGCAGCCCGGCCTCGGCCTTGCCCAGGTGGGCGAGGACCTGGTGCCAGCTGGTGGCCGCCGCGGGCGAGGTGCCCTGGGCCAGGTCGCCGAGCAGGGTGGCCGAGCCGGTCGCGCAGCGCCGGCCGACCGCGCGGCACTCCATCGGGGAGAGATCCTGCGCCTCGTCCACCACCACGTGCGACAGGCTCGGGATCCTCTCGATGAGGTCGCTCGCCTCGTCCACCAGCACCGCGTCGGCCGCGCTCCACGGCGCGGAGGCCGGTCCCCGGGCTGGCGTGTCCCAGCAGATCGCCCGCTGCTCGTCAGGGTCGAGAAAGCCGCGGGCCGCGTCAGCCAGCACGGCCGGGTCCGACAGCAGGCGCAGCACCAGCCGGACCGGGTCCACCTTCGGCCAGATGGCGTCCACCGCCGAGCGCACCGGCCGGGACCGCCGCACCGCCTCGTGCGTCCGGTCGTCGCAGGACTCCCCCGAATCCTCCATCCGGGTCAAGATCACGTGCGCGATCCGGTGGCCGAGCATGTCCCGGCCGGCCCCGTACCGGACACCGCGGTCGCGCAGCTCATCGACCAGCGCGGCGAGCTCATGGGCCGGCACCCGCCAGCGCCTCGACCCGCGCGGCAGCATGATCGCCTCGGCGGGCGGCGCCAGCGAGGCCCACAGCGCCCGGCGCAGCACCGCCGCCATCCGGGCATCTCCCTTGATCCGTGCGGCGCGCTCGGAGTCGGTGGCCCGGACCGGCACCCCGGCGACCAGATCCTGCACGGTCACCTGCGCGACGCTGACTTCACCGAGCGCCGGCAGCACATTGCGGATATAGCCGAGGAAAGCCCGGTTCGGCCCGATCACCAGCACGCCGCCGCGGTTCATCCGGGCCTGGTGCGCGTACAGCAGGTAGGCCACCCGGTGCAGGCCGACCGCGGTCTTGCCGGTCCCCGGGGCACCCTGGACGCACAGCGTCACGTTCGCGTCGGCCCGCACGATGTCGTCCTGCTCGGGCTGGATGGTCGCCACGATGTCGCGCATCGGGCCCGACCTGGGCCGCTCGATCTCGTCCAGCAGGATCTGGCTGACCCGGGCATCGGGCCGCGGCACGCGGTCGCCGCGGCGGGGGAAGGTTTCATCCTCATAAGCGGTGAGTTCGCCCCCGGCGAACCCGAACCGGCGGCGCAGCGCGAGGCCCATCGGCTCCGCCGGGCTGGCCCGGTAGAACGGCCGGGACACCGGCGCCCGCCAGTCGATCACGACCGGATGGCCATCCGGATCGTGGACGTGGCGGCGGCCGATGTGGAACTGATGGCCAGCCACCCCGTCGGCCGCGTCGCCGGCCGTCAGGTCATAGTCGAGCCTGCCGAAGAACAGGGGGGTGTCCGGCAGGTCATGCAGGGCTTCCGCGCGGCGGTGCAGGTCCGCCTTCAGGTACTCCTCGGAGACCGGGTCACCGCCCAGCGCCCGGAGCGAGAGCACATCTTCCCGCATCAGCCGGAGGAACTCGCGGGACCGGCGCAGGTGCCCCCGTTCCGTGCTCAGCACGGGATCGGTACCGGCGGCGGAGGGGCAGGTGGCGGAGTGGTTCGGGGTGGCATCGGGGGCAGGCTGCGGGTCGCGCTGGGTCCCGCGGGCCGAGGGCATGAGTCATCACCTCGATAGCGTCGGGTGGCAGGCACAAGAGACAAGAGCTTACCAACGCCGGGGTCAGCCGTTCGCCCCGTTTTCCTGCGGCTATGCGTTGCCGCTGGTGGCAGGCCCGTCCCCGGGCTGGATCGTCCCAGTGGCGGTCATCAGGCAGTTCGGACCACAATGTGCACATGACCGTCACCGCAGAGGGCCTGGAAGAGGCAGTGCCATTGCTGTCGGTGTCCGGGCTCGCGGTGCGTTTCGGCCCGCTGACCGCGCTGGAAGGCGTCGACATCCAAGTGCGGCCGGGTGAACTGGTCGCCCTGGCGGGCGAGAACGGGGCCGGCAAGACCACCCTGGTGCGCTGCATCGCCGGGGACATCGCCCCGACCTCGGGGGTGATCGCGCTCGATGGGCGGCCGGTGCCCGCGGGCCCGCTCGCCGCGACGCGCCGCGGCATCTCGGTTGTCTGGCAGGACCTGGCGCTCTGTTACAACCTGGACATCGCGGCCAACCTCAAGCTCGGCCGGGAGCGGCGCCGCCTGCTGCCGTCCGATGCCCGGTTCCACGCCGACGCGGCCCGGATGCTCGAGGACATGGGCATCCCGCTGCGGGACACCACCCGCAGCGTCCGGTCGCTGTCCGGCGGGCAGCGCCAGCTGGTCGCGGTGGCCCGGGCGATGGCCCACAAGCCGCGGCTGCTGCTGCTCGACGAGCCGACGGCGTCCGTGGGCGTTCAGGAGTCCGCCCTGGTGGAGGAGCTCATCATCCGGCTCCGGGAGCAGGGCACGACCATCCTGCTGGCCTGCCACGACATCAGCCAGATGTTCCGCCTCGCCGACCGCATCATCGTGCTGCGGCACGGACGGGTGATCGCCGAGGTGGCGCCCAGCGAGGTGCACCCGGACGATGTCGTGGCGCTGCTGTCCGGCCAGGAAGTGGACTCCTCAGCCCGCCGCCAGCTGACCCGGCTGCACGGGCTGGCCGACCGGCTCGTGTCGGCGGATCCGTCGTCCAGCCTCTCCCTCATCCTCTCCGCGCTGGGTGCCGCGCTCGGCAGCGAACACCTGTGCATCCACCTGCTGGAAGACTCCTCGCTCGTCTGCGCCGCCTCGCTCGGCATCTCGCCGCTGCTGGTGTCGGCCTGGTCCCGGCTCCCGCGCGGCCCGGCCGGCGGCCCCGTCGGGCTGGCCGCCGTCACCGAGCAGCCCATCGTCGAGGAGAACGCGCGGGCCGGCGCCGCCTGGGCGCCGTTCAGCGACCTGGCCCGGGCGGCCAAGGTGGCAAGTTCCTGGTCAGTCCCGGTAATGGGCCCGGGCGGGCTGCTCGGCGTCATCACCGTGTTCAGCGCGATAACTGGCCGGCCGCAGCGGGACCACCTGGACCTGGCCACCCTGTACGCGGGCTACGCCGCGAGCGCGATCGAGCGGGACCGGCTGCTCGACGAGGTCACCGCGCGCAACCGGGTCCTGGAAACCATCCGGGAGATGCTGGAGACCCTGGCCGGTCCCATCCCGGTCGCCGATGGGCTCGGCGTCGCCCTGCAGTCGCTGCGCCGGGGGCTGCAGGCCGATGAGGTGGCGCTGGTCATCCAGCGGGCCGGCGGGCCGCCCAACTGCCGTGCCTTCTCCAACGCCGCCGGTGAGCGACGGCCCGTGGCCGCGACGCGGGGAGTGCTCGACGCGGCCACGTCCGCGCTGGCTTCCGCGCACCGCGACGGCGCGGCGACGCACGGCACCGGGGCCGGCGGTGAGCAACTGCTCTCCGTGACGTTCACCGCCCCGGGCGGCCCGACGGCGCTGGTGGCCCGGTGGCGCAGCGGGCCCCCCTCAGCGGACGCGACGGCCCTGCTGGAGGACGCCGCCCACTCGCTCCGGCTGGCGCTGGAGCGCGAGGAGGCATGGTTCGCCCACCAGGAGGCGACCACCCTGCGCCGGTCCCAGGAACTGCAGCGCGGCTTCCTGTCCCGGCTGAGCCATGAGCTCCGGACGCCCCTGACCGCGATCCGCGGCTACGCTTCCAGCCTGCTCCAGCCGGACGTGACCTGGGACGGCGAATCGCAGCACCGGTTCATCGCCCGGATCGCCGCCGAGTCGGCGCGGCTGGGGCGCCTCGTCGACGACCTGCTGGACTTCTCCGCGATCGAGTCGGGGATCCTCCGGCTGCAGCGCGACTGGTGTGACATCGCCCTGGTGCTCGAGGCGGCCATCGCCTGCCTGCCTCCGGCGAGCGCGTCCATGGTGACGGTGGACTGCGAGGCCGGGCTGCCGGTCGTCTGGGCCGACCACGATCGCCTGGAGCAGGTTTTCGTGAACCTGCTGGCCAACGCGCTCGGCCACAATCCGCCCGGTACCACCGTGCGGGTCAGCGCGAGCATGGACGGGCCGGCCGGGATGACCACAGCCGGGATGACCACAGCCGGCGTGCCCACAGCCGGCGTGACGGTGAGCGTCGTGGATGACGGTGCCGGGATGCCCGCCGAGGTCGCGCTCGCGCCGTTCGACCCGAACCGGCGCCGGCGCACGCCGAGCGCGGGGGCCGGCCTCGGGCTATCGATAGCCAAGGGGATCGTGACTGCCCACGGCGGCAGTATCGACCTGGAGCAGCCGCCGCAGGGAACGTGCTTCCGGATCCGGCTGCCAGTAGAGATGCCGGCCCCCGGAGCCAGCGTGCTCCCGCGGCCCGCGGCCCACGGCGAACCTTATGGAGGCGGTGTGACCGGCGCATCAGACGGCGGCCGGGCGCGGCCCGCAATGGGAGTCATCCCCGGTGCTTGACCAGGCAGTGAACACGCGCGCGCTGGTGGTCGAGGACGACCCCAACATTGTGGACCTGATCCGGTCCAATCTGGCGGTGCGCGGGTTCGACACGGTCGTCTCCACCGACGGGCTGCGGGCTCTCAATCTCCTGGAGACCGAGGCGCCCGACATCGTCCTGCTCGACCTGATGCTGCCCGAGGTCGATGGTTTCGAGCTGTGCCGCCTGATCCGCGAGCGTTCATCCGTGGCCATCATTGTGGTCTCGGCCCGCGGTGGCGAGCGGGACAAGGTGACCGCGCTGAACATGGGCGCGGATGACTACATGACCAAGCCGTTCAGCATCGAGGAACTGCTGGCCCGGATCACCGCCACACTGCGCCGCACCCGCCCGGCCGACGCGGCCCCGGATACCGCGCCGCCGGTCATCATCATCGGCGAGCTGGAGATCGACCTGGCCAGCCAGCAGGTGACCAGGGACGGGGTGGCCGTCCACCTCACCCCGACGGAGTTCGCGCTGCTGCGCGAGCTGGCCACCAACCGGGGCAAACTGCTGACCCACGCCCACCTGCTCCGGCGGGTCTGGGGCCGGGGCTATGAGACGGAGACCGAGTACGTGCGGGTTTACATCCGGCGGCTGCGGGCGAAGCTGGAGTCAGACGGCGGCGCCCCGCTGATCCTGACCCAGCCCCGGGCCGGTTACCGAATTGCGGCCGAATGAGTACCCAGTATGTGATCTAAACCTTACAGGGGGGGCCGGCCCGCAGGCTGGCCCGGCGTTTGTTTACGATTTTTTCACAGGGTTACGTGGATGTTAACGCGTCCGTTTACCCCTATCGGCCTAGTGTTCTTCCAGATAGCTAGCTCCCGGCCCGCGAGATCAGCGCGGGCCTGTCATCGGGATACGCACTGACGCGTCCCACCATGAGCGAGGTGGTTTGTTTGTATACGGTCACCAAGAGAGTTGGCGTGACGGCATTCGCCGGCAGCGCTGCTCTTCTCCTTGCCGCCTGCGGTAGCAGCGGCGGCTCGACTTCCAGCGGTTCCAGCAGTTCCAGCAGTGCAGCGGCCGTGCCTTCAGTTACGACGACCTCGTTCACGAGGGATTTCTCGGCGATGGCCAAGCTGAAGCCGCTGGCCGCCCAGGGGAAGGGATCTGTCGGCGTCATTCTGCCTGACACGGTCACTTCCGCGCGTTATACCGAATTCGACGCGCCGTACTTGACAAAGGCGCTCCAAACGGCCGGGCTGAGTACCGCTCAGTTCTCCGTGCAGAACGCCCAGGGCAGCGACGCGACCGAGCTGAGCGACGCCCAGGCGGATATCACCAAGGGCGCGAGCGTGCTCATCGTGGACCCGCTCGACGCGGGCGTCGGCAAGTCGATCGAGAAGTACGCCGCGTCGCACGGCGCGGCCGTGATCGACTACGACCGGCTCACCCTCGGCGGCACCCGCAAGTACTACGTGAGCTTCAACAACGTGGAAGTCGGCAAGCTGATCGGCAACGGCCTGGTTAGCTGCGTGTCGGCCTGGGGTGTGAAGAGCCCGCACGTGCTGGTGATGAAGGGCGACCCGACGGACAACAACGCGACGTTGTTCGCGCAGGGTTACGACGCGGTGCTGGCCCCGCACTTCAAGTCCGGCTGGACCAGCGTCGGCAAGGCCGCCGGAACCTGGGACCCGCCCACCGCGGAGACCGAATTCCAGCAGCAGTTCACCGCGCACACGGACATCAACGCCCTGCTCACGCCGAACGACGAGAACGCGGCCCCGATCATCCACTACCTGCAGACCAAGGGAGTGAAGGCCAAGACGTTCCCGGTGACCGGGCAGGACGCCACTCTCGTGGGCCTGCAGAACATCCTGTCGGGCTACCAGTGCGGCACCGCCTACAAGCCGATCTACCTTGAGGCACAGGCTTCCGCGGCGCTCGCCATGTACCTGCGGGCGGGCGCGACGCCTCCGGCAGGCCTGGTCAACGGCAGCACCCAGGACACAACCGCCAACGTCGCCGTCCCGTCGGTGCTCTTGACGCCGACCTGGGTGACAACGTCGAATATGAACTCGACAGTCATCGCTGACAACTTCGTGCCGGCAGCCCAGCTCTGCACGAGCAAGTACAAGGCAGCCTGCACGGCGGCAGGGATCTCGGGGTGATCATGAGCGCTCGACCCATCGCTGGACTCACCCAGTGGTGACAGCAAGCGCCGGAGAGGGCGCCCGGTCCGCACCTGCGGGCCGGGCGCCGTCCGGCACGGCCCCGGTAGACCAGAAAGAGACGCCGCTGCTCCGGCTGCGCGGGATAGGAAAGAGCTTCGGCCCGGTGCACGCGCTGACCGGGATCGACCTCGATATCCCCGAGGGCCAGGTGACAGCCCTGGTCGGGGACAACGGCGCGGGCAAGTCCACGCTCATAAAGACCATCTCGGGAATCTGGGAGCCGTCCAGCGGCGAGATGCTGTGGAACGGCAAGCCGGTCCATCTGCACGGTCCCAGGGACGCCACGGATCTTGGCATCGCGACCGTCTACCAGGACCTGGCCCTGGCCGACAACCTGGACATCGTGCAGAACATGATGCTCGGCCACGAGGTCAGGCGGCACGGGCTGCTGGACGAGGTCAGCATGGAGCTGACCGCCAAGCAGACGCTGGCCGACCTGCGGGTGACGACCGTCCGCTCGATCCGGCAGGTGGTCGGCTCGCTGTCCGGTGGCCAGCGGCAGTCCGTCGCGGTGGCCAAGGCCGTGATGCTTGACGCCCGGCTGGTCATCATGGACGAGCCGACCGCGGCGCTGGGCGTCACCCAGACCAAGCTCGTGCTGAGCCTCATCCGCCGGCTCTCGGATCGCGGGCACGCGGTCATCGTGGTCTCGCACAACCTCGCCGAGGTCTTCCAGGTCGCCGACCGGCTGGTGGTGCTCTACCTGGGCCAGCTCGTCGCGGCGGGGCCAGCGTCGGATTTCGATACCCAGTCCGCCGTGGAGCTGATGACCACGGGTACATCCACTCGCCTGAGCGGAAACGGCAACGCGCAGGAGCCCAGGTCGTCACACGGCCGTGACCGCAGCACAGAGGACTGAAATCATGTCACCGACACAGAGCGGCACCGAGCCGGGCCCGGCAGACCGGGTCGCCCTCGCCGACGAGCCCGGGCCCGACGACACGTCGCCCGAGAGCGCGGTGCTGGCGGGAGCGCCGGAACTGATCGCCGACTCGGTCGGCGAGTACGCCCGCATCTGGGTCAAGCGGGTCAGGAACGGCGAGAGCGGCGCGCTGCCCATCGTCCTGGGCTTGGTCGCGATCGTCATCTTCTTCCAGGTCAGGAGCTCGCTGTTCCTGTCCGCGGGCAACCTGGTCAACCTGATGATCCAGGGCATCCCGTTCATCCTGCTGGGCATGGCGGAGGTCTTCGTCCTGCTGCTCGGCGAGATCGACCTGTCCACCGGGTTCAACGCGGCCGTCGGCGCGACGATAACCCTCTGGGCGGCCTACACGTTCCCCTGGTGGATCGCCATCATCCTCGGGTTGGCCACGAGCGCGTTCGTCGGCGCGTTGCAGGGCACCATCATCACCAGGCTGGGGCTGCCGTCGTTCGTAGTCACCCTGGCTGGCTCCCTCGGACTGGAAGGCTTCCTGATCGTCCTGGTCCCGAAGACCGGGCACGGCGCGGGCGGCTCGATCAGCAACCCCAGCAACATCCTCGACGACCTGACGTCCGGCAAGCTCACCCCGGTAGTCGGCTGGGTCATCATGGTGGTCCTGGTCACCCTGGCCGGCCTGTTCATGCTCATGCGGGATGGACGCCGGCGGTCGAGCGGCCTGGTGGCGCCGCCGCTAGGCGTCACCCTGCTGAAGATCGCCGTGATGGCTGTGGCCGGCATCCTCGTGGTCATCGTAGGCAATACCAACCGTGGCGTCGGCCTGACCACGCTGAGCGGAGTGCCCTGGGCCGTCCTCATCGTGCTCGGCGTCCTCGTCCTGTATACGACCCTGACCAGCCGGACCCGGTTCGGCCGCTACATCTACGCGATCGGCGGCAACGCCGAGGCGGCCAGGAGAGCAGGCGTCAACCTGATCACGATCCGGACACTCTGCTTCATGCTCTGCGGCCTTACCGCAGGACTGGCCGGCATCATGCTGGCGTCGAACCTGAGCTCGATGGGCACCAACATCAACGGCGGCGAGTACGTGCTCTTCGCGGTCGCCTCGGCGGTCATCGGCGGCACCAACCTGTTCGGCGGCCGGGGCAAGATGATCCATGCCCTGCTCGGCGGGCTGGTGATCGCGGTGATCTACAACGGCCTGGGCCTGATCGGGCTGGCCGCAGGACCCACCTTCATGGTCACCGCGCTTGTCCTGCTCGCCGCCGTGACCATTGACACCCTGGCCCGCCGCCGCGGCGCGGTCAACTGAGGAGGCTCGGCCCGTTCGCCACAGGCTCGGCCCGCACGCCGCCCGCACGCGTTCAGCGGGCCGGCGGGCGGGCGGGCCGTTGGCCAGGGTCAGGCGGTCAGGCGGGAACGACGACGTACTGCCGCAGGCACAGGTCGTGGAACGTCACCGGGCCGCGCGGGCCGGGCACGTGATCCACATTTATCCCGGTCTCCGGCACCCCGCGCAGCCTGAACCCGTCGAGCAGCCGGGTGCTCACGTTCCAGAACGCCCCGGTTCCCCGGTAGGCGGCCAGGAACTCGCTGGCGGCGGCGGGGTCGGCCGTCACGATGGTGGCGGCCAGGCCTGACGTGTTCGCGTTGGCCGCCTCGGCGGCCTCCGCCGGGCCGGCCACCGGGGCGATGGTCACGGTGGCCTCCCGCCCGGCGTCCAGCGCCCACTCATGGCCGAGCGGATGGTCATGCGGCGGGAGGGAGGCGGCGATGCCGAGCCCGCGCAGCGTCTCGGTGATGGCCGGCAGCATCTCCTGCCACCCGTCGGAGCAGAGCAGCAGCAGGTTGAGCCGGTTGCAGACGCCTAGCCGGTCCAGGCTCGCGGTGACGATCTGCGCCACCATGACGGGATCGGCCGCCCGGTCCACGTACAGCACACCGCCGCCGTCCGCGTGGGCCAGCGTGCGCACCCCGTGCCGCGCCGCCTCCGCGGCGAGCGTGCGGGTCGTCGGCCCGCTGCCGCGCAGGATGACCAGGGGGATCAGCCGGGGCTGGCGAACCAGCTCCAGTGCGCCCTGCCGGTCCGCGGTCCGGACCAGCTGCAGGGCACCGGGATCGAGGCCCGCCCCGGCGACCGCCGGGGCGATGACGTGGTCGAAGAGCGCTGCGGCGGACCGCAGGGCGGCTCCCCCGGTGCGCAGCACGCCCGCGTTGCGTGACTTCAGCAGCTGCGAGGCGACGTCGATGGTGACATTCGGCCGGGCCTCGAAGTTCGCGCCGATGACACCCACCGGCACCCGCCGCTCAGTGAGCCGCAGCCCACCGGGAAGCTCACCCAGGGGCGTGCTCTCGGCCGGGAAGCCGGCGTCGGCGAGCAGCCCGATCTGCCGGGCCATGTCGGCGATCCGGCCGTCGTCGAGCCGGAGCCGGTCGATCAGGCCGCGGCCCAGCCCGCCGGCCTCGGCCCCGGCCACGTCGGCGGCGTTGGCGGCCAGGATCTCCGCAGCCCGCTCCGGGAGCAGGCCCGCCATCGCGCGCAGCGCACCGTCAATGGCCGCACCGGCCGCCGCGGCCAGGCTCGGCGCCCCATCTCGGGCTGATTCACCACAGGCGATTACTGCTTTTTCCGCATCGGACACGACGATGAGCCTATTCGAGGTCCTGGCCCGGCTGATCAGCTTCCGGCCCCCAGGACCAGTGAAACCCGACGACCGCGGTCTCCAGCGACCTGAGGTAGCGGTGCACCGAGTGCTGGCTGTCCAGGGTGGCGTCCTCCTGCTCGATGATGCCGCCCTGCACCCCGTCCCAGGTCGCCCACCACACATTCGCCGGCCGCCGGCCCGGATCGAACTCGACTCGCATGTCGAAGTTCTCCAGGCGGCGCATCACCGCGCGGCGGTACTCACACATCCCGGGGTCGTCCAGGTGGCCCTGGTAGTTGTACGTCGTCCAGTACTCAAGCGTCAGCGTCTCGCCGACGGCGAGCGACCGGGCCAGCGGGATGTCCGTGGTGTAGACGCCTTCCCTGATCTCGTACAGCGGGCTGGACAGATCCTGGCAGCCTGGCCCGACTTCGAGGGTGAGGGCGTTCGTGTCATAGATATAGGGAATCCGGTCCAGCCCATCGGTGATCGCCTCGATGACCTGCAGGGTGCGGGTGCGAGCCGGCAGGCCGTCCGGCCCGATCTGCACATGGTCGTGCAGGGAGAGCGTCTGATGCCGGCGCGGGCCCAGGGCGGCGGCCACCTCCGCGGCGAGCCCGGAGTCCATCGCGCGTGGCCCGGACAGCACGCTGATCCGGCCCGATCCGCCCCACAGCCGCCACAGCCGGTCCTCCTCCTGCCGGGAGAACCCGAACGCCTCGATGAAGAGCGCCAGCGTGCCCCGGCTCAGCATCTGCCCGGAGAGCGCCCGGCCCACCGTGTCCTTCAGCTGGCGCGGCAGCACATCGGCGTCGCCCGCGCCGCGGGGCGCGAGCCAGAGATGCTGCGCCAGTACCTCGGCGACCGCCAGGTGGTTGATCCGGCCCTGCCTGGTCCGTTCCGCATGCCGCTCCCATTGCGGCCGGTAGCGGCCCTGCCGCAGCAGTAATTCGCGCAGGTACTTCGCTGCGGCCTGCCGGCCGCCGGCCGGCTCAGGATCGCTCACGGCACATCCTGTCCGTCGTGTGCGAACTTACTGCGACATACGCGAGTTAGCCTACGGCTGCGCACCTTGCGAAGGGGAGGGATCGCCAGTAGCGAGACTGCGACTGGGGGGCCGGGGTGCGGGCCCGCCGCTCTGCGGCGGGCCCGCCTCACTGGGGAACCCGCTAGAACAAGCCCGCAATAACAAGCCCGCTAGAACAAGACTGACATCAGCGTCGCGGTCTCAGTGAAGCCCACCCGCCGGTAGACCGACCGGGCGGGGGCGTTGAAGTCATTGACGTACAGCGACACGACCGGCGCCACGCTGCGCAGCGCCTCGGCCGCCACCGCAGCCATGCCGGCCACGGCCAGCCCGCGCCCGCGCAGTTCAGGCCGGACCCACACGCCTTGCACCTGGCACGCCTGCGGGGTGACCGCCCCGATCTCGGCCTTGAACATCACCTGGCCGTTCTCGATCCTGGCGAAGGCGCGGCCCGCTGCGATCAGCTCGCCTACCCGGGCCCGGTAAGCGGATCCGCCATCGGTGCCCAGCGGGGACACCCCTACTTCCTCGGTGAACATCGCCACCGAAGCGGGCAGCAGCACACCCAGCTCGTCCGGGCGGACCCGGCGGACCAGCGGGTCCACCGGAGCCTGCGGCGGACCCGAAATGGCCATCACCGGCTGCGCGTCCCTGATCTCGCGCGGCGTGCCCCAGTAGGGCCGGAGCAGGTCCCACAGGTCCCTGATGGGCCCGGCCGGCCCCACGATGGACGAGCAGCGGCGGCCTTGCAGCCGGGCCCGGCCCGCGAAAGCGGTGATGGCATCAGGGGTGGCCGCCACCGGGACCAGGTTCGCGCCCGCGTAGCAGAGCGAGGTCAGCCGGCCGCCGGGCACGAAACCCCACATCTGCCCGCCGAGCCGGACCGGATCGAGACCGGCCTCATAGACCCGGGAGCTGACGAAGACGTTCACCACCGGGTCCCGATCGCACAGGGCAAGCACGTCCGCGCGATCGCGGTCATTGAGCAGGCGCAGCGATGATGACCGCAACGCCTTGGTGCGCAGCACCCTCCCAGGGTATCGGCATGACACCACCCGTGGGCAGCCCGGTGATCAGGCCGCAGGTGCCGGGTTGGGCAGCGCCGGGCAGGTGGCGTTGACCGGGCCGGCGCCGGACGGCAGCGCGCCCGTGGCCAGGTAACGGTTCAGGTAGCCGTCCACGCAGGTGTTCGGGGGCTGCGCCAGGGACTGGCCGTGGTTACCCCCGCCTGCCACGACAACCATCCGCGCGCTGGGCATCCTGCGGTGGGCATCCTGCGCGCCGGCGTAGGGGGTCGCCGCGTCGAGGGTGCCCTGCAGCATGAGGATGCCCGGCAGCCCGGCGCCGTTGATCTGCGGCGGTTTCGCGGGCCCTTTGACCGGCCAGAACGCGCACGAGGCGTTGAACCACGCGTTGTCCCAGGCCTCGAAGGGTGCGGTCCGGTAGACCCGCCTCGTGTCGGAATCCCACTTGGCCCAGTTCCGCGGCCAGTTGACGTCGCTGCACTCCACCGCGAGGTAGACGGCGAACTCGTTCTCGTTCTGGGTGCCTTCCTGGTTGTACTGGCTGACCAGCTGGCCGGTAGCGCCGCCGTGCAGGTAGGCCGCCAGTGCCGCGGCCAGCCCCGGCCAGAGCGCGTTGCTGTACCCGCCCTGCAGGAACGTGTCGTCGAACTCGTCCGGGCCGATCATCGGGCCGTTCGGGCCCGCGATGGGATGAGCGGCCAGGCTCGCGCGGGCCCGGTACCACGCCTGGTCGACCTGCATACGGGTGCTGCCGAGCCGGTAGACGCTGTCGCTGGCCGCGACCCAGGAGAAGAACGCCAGCATCCGGCCCTCGAACGCGTAGTCCTGGTCGATGTTGTCGATGTACCAGGCCCCGTCCGGATCCACCGTGCTGTCCAGGACCATCCGGCGGACCCGGTGCGGGAACAAGGTCCCGTAGAGCTGGCCGAGGTAGGTCCCGTAGGAGTAGCCGAAATAGTTGATCTTCGACACGCCCAGGGCCGCCCGGATGGAATCCATGTCCCGCACGACGTCCTCGGACGTCAGGTACGGCAGCAGCCACCCGTACGTCTTCTGGCAGTCGGCGGCATAGCTCTTCGCGCGGCCGATGAGCACCTGCTCCGCGGCGGTGGTCGCCGGGATGTAGTCGGGCCGCACCCCGGAAAAGAAGGACGGGTCGCAGTGCAGCGCGGGGACGCTGGAACCGACGCCGCGCGGGTCGAAGCCGATGATGTTGTAGTCGGCGGCGACCGAAGGATTGAGGCCCTCGGCGACAATCGCGGCCAGCCCCAGCCCGCTGCCGCCCGGGCCGCCCGGGTTGACCAGCATGTCGCCCTGCTGCTGGCTGGCCGGGGCGGTGGCCGCCACCTTGGACAGGGCCAGGGTGATCTTCCTGCCGCCCGGGTGGGCGTAGTCGAGCGGCACCTGAAGGCGGGCGCACTGCAGATGCGCCCCCTGCTCCGCGCAGGAATGCCAGCGCAGCGCTGAGGCCTGCCCGGTAGCCGCGGAAGAGCCGGATGCCGCAGACGACGCGGCGGACCCGGACGATCCGGAACTGCCCGCGGCCGAGCAGCCGGCCATGACGAGGGCAACGGTGCATCCGGCGCTGAGCGCGGTCAGCAGGGCGGCACGCCCGGACATCAGCGTGGTCACCCGGCGAGGAATTGGCATAGGAGCAATCCTGCCCGATTGGCCGCGCACTTCAGCCGATCGGGTCATGAAACCAGGGTCACGCCGACGCCGCCCGGTGCCGCTCCTCAAGCGCCTTGCGGTACTCAGCGATGACGATCTCGTTCAGTTCGCTGACCGACGTGTCCTTGCTCGCCTTGTCGAAGGTGATCTCACCGTGCTGCAGCAGGTTGACCCGGTCGCAGATCTCCAGCACCTGCCCGTAGTTGTGGGCGATGATGATGACCGAGACGTCGCCCTTCTCCTTGAGCTCGCGCACCAGGTCCAGGATGAGGGCCGCCTCCTTGGCGCCCATGGCGGCCAGTGGCTCGTCCAGCAGCAGGATCTTCGCGTCGGAGTAGACCGACCGGGCGACCGCGATGGCCTGGCGCTGCCCGCCGGACAGCTTGGCCACTTCCACGTCGACCGACTTGATGCCCACGCCCATGTCGTCGAGCCGCTGCCGGGCGATCTTGCGCATGGCCCGGTTGTTCAGCAGCGGCCAGCGCACCATCTCCCGCTTGAGGAACATGTTGTGGTAGACGGTGAGCTCATCGATCAGCGCGAGATCCTGGTAGACCGCGTCGATGCCGGCCGCCCGGGCCTGATCCACGGACTTGAGGACGACTTCCTCCCCGTTCAGCAGGATCCGGCCGCTGTCGGGCAGCTGGTAGCCGCAGAGGATCTTCAGCAGGGTCGATTTGCCCGCGCCGTTGTCGCCCAGCAGCGCAAGTACCTCGCCGCGGGCCAGGTGCAGGTTGATATCGGTGAGCGCAGTGACCGCGCCGAACCGTTTGGACAGGTGCTCGACGCGCAGCGCGTCGACGCCGGGTGCCGGGCCTGCGGCGGCCTGGCCGTCGGTTGCCTGGGTCGTCATCAGGATCTACCCGCCCTTCGCAGCCGCGAGAGTTGCACGTTCGCGATCATCGCGACCAGGATCGCCGCGCCGAAGATGATATTCAGCGGGTTGGCGCTGATACCGATCAGGTTGAAGCCGTCCGTCAGCACGGAGAGCACGAAGGCGCCGAGGAACGCCCCGATGATGGTCCCGGAGCCGCCCGCCAGCGCGGTGCCGCCGATGACGGCGCCGGCGATCGCGTAGAACATCGGCTGGTAGCTCGCGTTGCTCGGGTCGATCGTGTTGGTCTGGAAGGCCTGCTGCAGCCCGACGAAGGCGCCCATGAAGCCGGTGACCATGAAGGCGCCTATCTTGATCTTCGCGACGCTGATGCCGGCCTCGCTGGCGCCTTGCAGGTTGCCGCCGACCGCGACGGTGTGCAGTCCCCACCGGGTCCGGCTCAGGATGAGCTGGAAGATCAGGACGAAAATGACGGCCCAGATGATCTCAGCCCACGCCAGGCTGCCTATCCAGCGCCCGATCCCTTCCGCTGACTTCGGGATGTTCGCCGGATAGGCATTGGAAGTGGTCAGCATGAGGCCCCAGAGGATGAACCCGGTACCCAGCGTGGAGATGAACGAGGGCAGCCGGAGGTACACGGTGAGGGCACCGTTCACCCAGCCGGCCGCCACGCCCATCAGGAGCGCGATGATGATCGCCAGGATCACCGGGACGCTGTAGTAGTCGATGAGGTAGTGCATGAGGAACGGCGAGAACCCCAGGACGAAACCCACCGACAGGTCTATCTCGCCGCAGATCAGCAGCAGCACCTCGCCGACGGCGATGATCGCGACGGGCGCGGTGATCTGGGAGAGGTTGACGAGGTTGTCTTTGGTGAGGAAGTTGGGGGCCTTCAGGCCGAAGTAGACCACGAGCAGCACCGCGACCACGAAGACGGTCGCCTCACGCTGCTCGGCAAAGGTCTTGCTAGTCCGTTTGAGGAGCCCAAAGGGGCCGTTGCCCAACGGAGGCCCACCTGGCGCGTCGCCTGTGACAGCGGGGGCGTGCTCGACCGTATCGCTCACGATGTCTTCCTGTCTGTCTTGCCGTCCTATCACGAGCCGACGGCGGGGTACTGACCCGCCTTGCGGTACAGTCTCCCGCCGTCGACCCGGATATCCAAGCGCAGGTCCGCAAGGACCCCGGTCAGGAACTAGCCAATCGCGCCGGAGCGCTTGAGGTACTTCTGCTTCGTGGTCGAGCCCTCAAACCTGGACGTGGTGCTCAGGTACGGGCCGACGGTGGCCTTGGTCACGAAGGTGAGGCCGGTGTCCGTCGTCGCCGGGGCGGTCAGGCCACCCGACAGGTTGTACAGGTACAGGGCGAAGACCGGCAGGAAGCCCTGCAGGTAGGGCTGCTGGTCAATGGTGAAGCCCAGGTCACCTGCCTTGATCGAGTTCAGCGTCTGCGGGGTCAGGTCGAACCCGCCCGAGGCCACCTGGCTCTGCAGCTTGTACTTCGCGATGATCGCGCCGACCGTCTGCGTCGAGCCCGCGTCCACAGCGAAGATTCCCTTGAGGCTGGACTTATGGCCCAGCACGTAGGAGTTGATTGCCGTGTTCTCCTGGGAGAGCTCGGCGCCGGACGTCACCGAGGTGAACTTGATGTTCTTGCCGGACGCCGTGATGGCGGCCTTGGCGCCGTCGATGCGGGGCTGAATGTTGGCCGTGCCCGGAGTCGCGATGAAGCCGACCGCGTCGCCGCCGTTCGGCATGGCGGCCACGATGCGCTGGCCGAGCTGCTGGCCCGAGACGAACAGGTCCTGGCCGATATAAGCAAGACGCGCGGTGCCTGGGTTGCCGGTGCTTCCGTCGGCGTTGTAGGAAACCACCGGGATGCCCGCGCTCAGGGCGCTCGCTACGGGACTGGTGAACGCCGTGTCGCTGATGACCGCGACCGCGATGCCGTTCGCCTTCGCCGAGATCGCAGAAGTGGTAGCGCTAACCATTTGGGGCACGTTCGAGGTCGCCGAGCCGGTCCATGTGTAGCTGCAGCCGAGCAGCGCGCAGGCGTCGGCCGCCCCGTACTGGGTCGGCACGAAGAACGGGTTGGTGGTGACGTGGTTGACGAAGGCGAACTTCCACTTCGGGGTGGTCGGGAAGTTCCCGATCCCGCCGGCCGCTGCCGTCGTGGCCGAGGAAGTGCACGCCGCGAGCAGCGCCGCCGCGGCGCTGCTGACGCTGGCGATCCCGGCGCCCTTCAGCAGCCGACGGCGCATGTCACCCTTGAGATTCAGGGTGTCGATCGCCTCTTCGACTACCGGGTCGATCTTTTTCATCACGGACCTCCAGGAGAAATTTCCTCAGGACTGGGCGCGGCGCCCTTATGTGCCGCGCCGCACATGGATGTGGTGGGCCCCGCCGCCGTTCCCGGAGCGGTCACGCGGACATGATGCGGACGCGGGAGCATGACGGTGCCCGGGGACCACCGTAGTCCCCTGAGCGCCACGATTCCCGCCGGAGGCTGTGGCCCCGCAGCGAACTTCGCCCCCACTCGCTGCATGGCCTGCCTCGATTCGATGTCGGTCTTCCTGGGCTGGGCATCGGCGGAGCTGTCCGGTGCTCAGTCACGCGGTGGGCGTCCTGAGATGGCACACCCCGCCCCCCCAGGATGCGCTGTCGGATCGAAGTCCATGATCGAAAGCGGCACACCCTTGTGGAGCCTTAAGCTAAATCACACAGACTCGATCGTCAACGAACAAGTTATAAAGATCCGATTCCGGCGTGATCACGGTTGTGACCGACATGAGCGGCCGCGAACCGCGGACCTGACCCGGTACGAGGAAGGCCCAGGGATGCTTGCCAGACACCGGCAGTCTCTGATCTTGCAAGATATCCGGCGGGCCGGCAGCGCCCGGGTGAGTGACCTCACCGCGCGGCTCGGCGTGTCGGACATGACCATCCGCAGGGACCTGGAGGTGCTGGCCAGCGCCGGGCTGATCGAGAAGGTGCACGGAGGCGCGGTACTGCCTGGCGCCCCGAGCAGCCACGAGCCCGGCTTCGAGGCGAAATCCGTGCTGGAGAGACCGGAGAAGGACGCGATCGCCCGGGCGGCGGCGGCCCTGGTGGTACCGGGCACGGCCATCGCCCTGTCCGCCGGGACCACCACCTACGCCCTGGCGCACTACCTGCTCGACGTTCCGGGGCTGACGATCGTGACCAATTCCATGCGGGTGGCGAACCTGTTCGAGACCGCGCGGCCGGCTATGCAGGCGAGCGCGAACGCGTCAGTCGTGCTCACCGGCGGCGTCCGGACCCCGTCGGACGCCCTGGTCGGCCCGATCGCCGACCTGGCCATCCGCTCGCTCCACGTTGACCTGCTCTTTCTCGGCTGCCACGGGATCGACCCGGTAGCCGGCCTCACCACGCCCAACCTCGCCGAGGCAGAGACCAACCGCGCTTTCGTGCACGCCGCCCGCCGGGTCACGGTGGTGGCGGACCACACCAAATGGGCCATCGTCGGGCTGAGTTCGTTCGCCGACCTGACCGAGGTGGACACGCTCATCACGGACAGCGAACTGCACGCCGAGGCGCGCGCGCTGCTCACCGAGCGGGTCGGGCAGCTCATCATCGCCGATGGCCCATCCCTGCTGAGCGAAAGCCCCGCGCCGGTCACGCCCTGACGTCCAGGTGGCGGGCCTCAGGAGACGGTGACCTCGGGCATCCCCGAGGCGGCGCCGCCCGCCGCCTCGGCCAGCTTCATGGCCTCCTCGATCAGGGTCTCCACGATCTGCGACTCCGGCACGGTCTTGATGACCTCGCCCTTGACGAAGATCTGCCCCTTGCCATTGCCGGACGCGACGCCGAGATCGGCCTCCCGCGCCTCGCCCGGGCCATTGACCACGCAGCCCATCACCGCGACGCGCAGCGGCACATCCAGGCCCTCCAGCCCGGCGGTCACCTGGTCAGCCAGGGTGTACACGTCTACCTGCGCCCGGCCGCAAGACGGGCAGGACACGATCTCCAGGCCGCGTTCGCGCAGGCCGAGTGACTCCAGGATGGAGATGCCGACCTTCACTTCCTCCACCGGAGGGGCCGACAGCGACACCCGGATGGTGTCCCCGATGCCCTCCGCCAGCAGCGCGCCGAACGCGACCGCCGACTTTACCGTCCCCTGGAAGGCGGGCCCGGCCTCGGTCACGCCCAGGTGCAGCGGGTAGTCACAGCGCTCGGCGAGCTGCCGGTACGCATTGATCATCACGACCGGATCGTGATGCTTCACCGAAATCTTGATGTCGGTGAAGCCATGCTCCTCGAACAGCGAGCATTCCCACAACGCCGATTCCACCAGCGCCTCGGCGGTGGCCCGGCCGTACTTGGCCAGCAGCCGCTTGTCCAGCGAGCCGGCGTTCACCCCGATCCTGATCGGCACCTGGGCGTCGGCCGCGGCCCGTGCGATCTCGCCGACCTTGTCGTCGAACGCCTTGATGTTCCCGGGGTTGACGCGGACCGCGCCGCACCCCGCGTCGATCGCGGCGAACACGTACTTGGGCTGGAAGTGGATGTCGGCGATCACCGGGATCTGCGACTTGCGGGCGATCTCCGGCAATGCGTCCGCATCGTCCTGCGACGGCACAGCCACCCGGACGATCTGGCAGCCGGTGGCGGTCAGCGCCGCGATCTGCTGCAGGGTGGCGTTCACGTCCGCGGTCACCGTGGTCGCCATGGACTGCACCGAGACGGGTGCGCCGCCGCCCACCAGCACCGCGTGCTTGCCCTTGCCCACCGAGATCTGGCGGGACTTGCGCCGCGGGGCCAGCGGCTCCGCGGGCGGCTGTGGCATGCCCAGATCGATTGTCATGATCGTGATCGCCTCACTGGTGTTTGCTTCACTGAGGTAGGTGAATCGGATTGACGAGGTCCGCCATGATCAGGATCAGCCCGAACCCGACCAGCAGGGCGAACACACCGACACTCACCGGGAGCAGCTTGCGCATGTCCACCAGGCCCGGGTCCGGCTTGCCGCGCAGCCTGGCCAGCCAGGCCCTGGCCCGCTCGTAGATGACGATGGCCAGGTGCCCGCCATCCAGTGGCAGCAGCGGCAGCAGGTTGAACAGGCCGACGAAGATGTTGAGCGACACGATGATGTCCAGCACCACCGTGATCTTGAGCTGCCAGCTGACATTGAGGGCGAAGGCCTGCCCGGTCACTTCGCCGGCCCCGACGATGCTGGTCACCTGGCCCCCGGCGGTGCTGGAGCGGTTCTTGGAGAACAGCTCCGGGATCGCGGCGGGAATGGCGCCCACGGCCCCGACGGAGCCGGTGACGATCTGCCCGAACTGCGAGCCAGCGGCGGTGATCCCGCGCACCGGGCTGACCGGCTGGAACACGACGGTGGGCGAGATGCCGAGGTACGCGCCCTTCCGGCCGCGGATCGCCGCCAGCGAGGGGTGCAGCGTGATCTGCCGGCCGTGCCGCAGCAGCGTCACCGCCACCGTGCTGCCTGCCGGGTGATTGCGGATGGCGCGGCCCAGCTGGGTCCAGTTATGCACCGGTACGCCACCCAGGGCGATGATCTTGTCACCCGCCCGCAGGCCCACCTTGACCGCCGGGGACTTGGGGTCTGACTTGACGCACCCGGCCGCCGTCTGGCTGGTGGGCACGCACGGATCTATCACGCCGACCGTCGCCGAGTTCGAGTTGGCCAGCCCGATCCCGACCGCCATGCCGAACAGCAGCACGAACGCGAGCGCGAAGTGCATGAACGACCCCGCGGCCAGCACGATGATCCGCTGCCAGCCCGGCTGCCTGCGGAACGACCGCGCCTCGTCGTCCGGCTCCACATCCTCCAGCGCCGTCATCCCGACGATCTTGACGAAACCACCCGCGGGGATGGCCTTGACCCCGTACTCCGTCTCGCCCCGCTTGGTGGACCAGAGGGTGCGGCCGAACCCCACGAAGAACTGGGTGACCTTCATGCGGAACTTCTTCGCGGTCGCGAAGTGCCCCGCTTCGTGCAGCATGATCGAGAAGAGCAGGGCAACGATGAAGATCAGCCAGCCGAGCAGCGTCATCCGGCCTACTCTCCCATCCCGCGCGTCACACTGACGGCGCCAGCCGCACTGCGGCTCTCCGCGCCGGTCAGCTCCAGCGCCCGGATTCGTGCCCAGCGATCCGCGGCGAGAACATCTTCTAGTACCACGGTGCCCCGGGTGTGGCTTTCACTCTCAGAGACTACCTGGGCCACTGTGTCCACGATTCCGGGGAAGGCGATGCGGCCGGTGCGGAAAGCCTCGACGCACACTTCGTTGGCCGCGTTGTAGACGGCCGGGGCGGTTCCCCCGGCGGTGCCGGCCTCGCGGGCCAGCCGGACAGCGGGGAACGCCTCCTCATCCAGTGGCTGGAAGGACCAGGTGTGGGCCGTGGTCCAGTCGATGGCGGGTGCCGCTCCCGCGACCCGGTCTGGCCAGCCCAGCGCGAGGGCGATCGGGATCCGCATATCCGGCGGGCTGGCCTGGGCGATGGTCGAGCCGTCGGTGAACTCGACCATCGAGTGGATCACCGACTGCGGATGGACGACGACCTCGATGCGGTCGAAGCCGATGCCGAACAGCAGGTGCGCCTCGATGAGCTCAAGACCCTTGTTCACCAGGGTCGCGGAGTTGATCGTGACGACCGGGCCCATGTTCCAGTTCGGGTGGGCCAGCGCCTGCTCCGGTGTCACATCGGCCAGTTCCGCCCGGCTGCGGCCCAGGAACGGGCCGCCGCTCGCGGTCAGCACGAGCTTGGCCACCTCCTCCGCGCTCCCGCCGCGCAGGCACTGCGCGATCGCCGAGTGCTCCGAATCGACCGGGATGATCTGGCCGGGCGCGGCCCGCCCGGTCACCAGCGGGCCGCCGATGATCAGCGATTCCTTGTTGGCCAGGGCCAGCGGCCGGCCGGCGTCCAGCGCCGCGAGCGTGGCGGCCAGGCCCACCGCGCCCGTCACCCCGTTCAGCACCACATCGCAGGGCCACGCCGCGACCTCGGCCACCGCGGTTGAGCCGGCCAGCACCTTCGGCAGCGGCCGCGCCGCCCCCGATCCGCCCGCCGGCGCCTGGGCGCGCAGCGCGTCCCGCACCGCGCCGACGGCGCCGTCGTTGGCGACCGCGACCACCTCGACGCCGAATTCAAGCGCCTGGGCGGCCAGCAGGCCGGGGTCGCCGCCGCCGGCCGCGAGCCCGGCCAGCCGGAACCGGCCCGGGTTGCGCCGGACGATGTCGGCCGCCTGGGTGCCTATCGACCCGGTCGAGCCGAGCAAGACGATCTGACGCGGGGATGCAGGCGCGGAGTCCATCTGGCCATTGTCGCCTGAGCCCGCGGCGGCGGGCGCGAAACCGGCCGTTCCCGGCCGGCTGCCCAGCTGCGCCGATGCCGTCATATCCCGCGCAAGACCGCCTGGAAGTGGGCGTTCTCCGCTATCGTGGGCGGGCCGGGCTATCGTCGGCGGGCCAGGCTGTCGCGCGCGAGCCAGCGTCTATTCGGACTGACCAGGCTGCACTGCCGCAGGGGAGTCTCAATCATGATCACGAGCGGGCCGGACGCGGCGGCTGTCCTGGACACCTGGCGTGGGCGTCCCATCGCCCAGCAGCCCGGATGGCCCGATCCCGGACAGCTGAAGGCCGTGACGGCCGAACTCGCCGGGCTCCCCCCACTGGTGTCAGCCAGCGAGTGCGACCTGCTCAAGGAGCGGCTCGCCGCGGTGGCCAGCGGGGAGGCATTCATCCTGCAGGGCGGCGACTGCGCCGAGATGTTCTCCGGCGCCAACCCGCACGCTGTCCGCGCGAAGCTGCAGACTCTGCTGCAGATGGCGGTCGTGCTGACCTACGGGGCGGGCGTCCCCGTCGTCAAGATCGGCCGGCTGGCCGGCCAGTTCTCCAAGCCACGATCGCGCGGGACCGAGACGCGCGACGGCGTCGAGCTGCCCGCCTACCGTGGCGACGCCATCAACGGCCTGGAGTTCACTCCCGAGTCCCGGACGCCTGACCCGGCCAGGCTGCTGCGGGCCTACCACTCCTCGGCGGTCACGCTCAACCTGCTCCGCGGGTTCACCACCGGGGGGTATGCCGACCTGCATCAGATGCACTCGTGGAACCAGGACTTCGTCAGGGACAGCCCATCAGGCCAGCGGTACGAGCAACTGGCTCAGGGCATCGACCGGGCCCTGTCTTTCATGCGGGCCTGGGGCAGCGACCCGGACGAGCTGAACACGGTGGAGCTGTACTCAAGCCATGAAGCGCTGATCCTGGACTATGAGCAGGCGCTGACCAGGACCGACGCCCGGACCGGGCGCCCCTATGACCTTTCGGGGCACTTTGTCTGGATCGGCGAGCGGACCCGCGACCTCGGCGGAGCACATGTCGAATTCGCGGCGGGCATCCGCAACCCGGTGGGCGTGAAACTGGGACCGAGCACCAGTCCCGCTGACGTCCTCGCCATGATTGACAAGCTCAATCCGGACGACGAGCCCGGGCGGCTTACCTTCATCACCCGGATGGGGGCCAGCCAGGTGCGCAAGGCGCTGCCACCGCTGGTCAAGGCGGTCGCGCAGCGCGGTGCGGCGGTGTGCTGGATCTGTGATCCGATGCACGGCAACACGTTCGAGGCGCCCAGCGGGCACAAGACACGCCGGTTCGACGACGTGCTCGACGAGGTCCAGGGATTCTTCGAGGTGCACCGGAGCCTGGGCACCCATCCCGGTGGCATCCACGTCGAGTTCACCGGGGACGACGTCACCGAGTGCGTGGGCGGCAGCCACAATCTCATCGAGGATGACCTGCCCCGCCGGTACGAGACCGCCGTCGACCCGCGGCTGAACCGCAGCCAGTCGCTGGACCTCGCCTTCACGGTCGCCGAGAACTACCGGCGCCGGACACCCGGCAACTGGTCCCGGCAGCCCAGCACGCCCGGCTACTGAGTCCGGTCAGGCGAGAGCGCGATCCGTCGCGATTGCCTGCCAGTCCGCGCGCAGCGGCATGCCCGACGCGCCGTCCTCGCCCAGCTTGACGCCCAGGATCTGGTGCAACTGGACGACATTGCGCTCGAAGCCGAGCCGCGAGCCCGCCATGTACAGCCGCCACACCCGTGCCGTGCCTTCGCCCACTTCCGCCACGGCTTCGTCCCAGTGTGCGTCCAGGTTCGCGCACCAGCCGGCCAGCGTCAGCGCATAGTGCTCGCGCAGGTTCTCCTCGTGGCGCACTTCGAACCCGGAGTCGTTCATCAGCGAGATCAGGTAGCCGGGCCCCTCCAGCTCACCGTCGGGGAACACGTACCGGTTGATGAACCCGCCCGCCTGCCTGGACGGCGCGGCGTTGTCCGGCCGGGTGATGCAGTGGTTGAGCAGCCGGCCCTCGGGCCTGAGCTTGCCCTGCAGGAACGAGAAGTACCCGGGCAGCTGCGCCTTGCCGATGTGCTCGGTCAGCCCGATCGAGCTGACCGCGTCGAACCCGGTTTCCGGCACGTCCCGGTAGTCGAGGTGGCGTACCTCGGCCAGGCCGGACAGGCCCTCGTCCTTGATGGCCTGCTGGGCCCAGGCCGCCTGCTGCGCGGACAGGGTCACGCCGATCGCCTTGACCCCGTACTCCCGGGCCGCGTGCCGCACCATGCCGCCCCAGCCGCAGCCCACGTCGAGCAGCCGCATCCCGGATGTCAGGCCCAGCTTCCTGGCCACCAGGTCGTGCTTGTAGGCCTGCGCCTCCTCCAGCGAGGAGTCAGCGCTCGGGTAGCAGGCACAGGTATAGGCCATGGACGGCCCGAGCACCCACTCATAGAACGTGTTGGACACGTCGTAGTGGTGCGAGATCGCGGTGGCGTCACGGCCCTTGGAGTGCCGCCTGCCGCTCAGCCAGCGGCGGCTCACCTTGACCTCCTGCGGCGGCGGTGGCACCCGCGGCAAGAGCGTCTTCGGTCCGCCGAGCTCGCGCAGCAGCCGGAGCCGTTCGGTAAAATCCAAGTGAATCTGCTGCGCCGCGACCATCCTGGCCAGGGCGGTGTACATGTCGCCCTCGACGTCGAGATGGCCAGACACGTACGCGCGGGCCAGCCCGAGCGTGCCGGGCGCCTGCGCCAGGTAGGACACCGCAACCGGGGACTTGACCGTAATCCGGATCGGCGCGTCACCGGTGCCAGCCACGCTCCCGTCGTAGGCCCGGAACTCCACGGGGGCGTCGGGCCCCGCCATCCTCTCGAAGACCTCGGCAAGTGCCATCCTGTCATCCTTCCTGCTCACTGCCCGCGCACGCACTTCTCGTACAGCCCGGCCAGCCGTCCGTCACCGTCATACTCACGCTTGAGCGCGGCGTAGGCCGCCCCGTCGTGGCGTGCCCAGAACTGATCTTCAGAATAGAACGACGTCGAGTACAGGCTCTTATGCCCGCCCAGCGCCGCGACCTGCTCCTCGATGAGGCGGTTGTGGTAGCCGTCGGCGCGGCCCGGCGGCAGTGGCACGGTCCCCCAGAAGCCGAAGTTCACGTACACCTCGGCCGGCTTCATCGGGTACAGCGGCCAGGCCTGCGCGCCGCGCAGCCGCAGCGGGCACAGCCAGACCGGGCTCATCCCCACCTGCGCGGCGAAGAACCGGAGGAACTCGGCGCCGCGGCCGACTGGGATCTCCACATCCTGGATGACCGCCTCACGCGGTGGCCGGCCCCGGTTGGCGTCCAGGGTGTCGGACAGCCGGTGCCTGCGGTCGAAGGCCACCAGCGAGCGGTAGACGTCGGAACGCCGGTAGCGGCGCGGCCACAGCCGGCGGAGCACCGGGTTCTGCATGCCGAACGGGCGTGAGCACCAGAACCAGTCGGTGTCCCAGCGCCACAGATAGTCGCGGATGGTGAGGAAGTCCTCCCGGGGGCCGCGCACCGACTGGTAGTAGATGTGCTCGCCGGTGTAGTCGCTGTGCCACGGCGCGACATCGCTGAACGCGCCCACGGTGAGGTACATCTCGTCCAGGCTGAACGCGGTGCCGTCCACGAAATCCGCCCGATGACCGTGCAGGCTTCCGTCCGCGGCGATCTGCGCGACGGCATCCATGCATGCCTCTGGACTACTGAACGGGAAATGGCGCAGATGCACGAAGGGCTTGACTGGCTCAAGCTCGATGGTGAGCGACAGCGCGTAGCCGAGGGTGCCGTAGGAGTTCGGGAAGCCGAAGTAGAGGTCGGCATGCTCGTTGTCGGCCGTCGCGGTGACCACCCGGCCATCCCCGGTGAGGATCTCCATCGCGATGACCGATTCGTGCGGCATGCCGCTGCGCAGCGAGGTGGACTCGATGCCCAGCCCGGTCACCGCCCCGCCCAGGGTGATCGTCTTCAGCTGGGGCACCACGAGCGGCATCAGGCTGTGCGGCAGTGTCGCATCGACCAGGTCTTCGTAGGTGGTCATGCCCCCCACGACGGCGGTCCGGGCCTGCGGGTCGACATGCAGCACCCGGCTGAACGCCGCGATATCGAGTCCCTGGCCTGCCTGGGCCTGAGCCTGGCCAGCGCGAGCCTGCCCAGCGCGAGCCCGCCCGCCGCGCGCGGCGCGGCCGGCGCCGGGCGCGGGGTCACGGAACCGGAACAAGTTAGAGGTGCGCTTGGCCAGCCGGACCTTGCTGCCCGTAGGGATCGCCGCATAGGCACGCTGGATCTCCTGCACGGCAGCGCGGTGTTCCTGCTGCCCCAGTGCGGGCATGGCCGTTGTGTCGGTCACGCCACCCTCCCTCCACTTTCGGCTGCCCTCGCCTCTCAGAGAGGATGAACGCTGATACCCCGCCCGGGCAAGTCCTGCACAGACCTGGGCCAACGGCTCATGAGCTTACCGTCTGGTAACTTCTGCTCTGCGCCCCCCTGCTCGCGCCCCCCTCCCCACGTTTTCATGATCGCGGTGGATCACCGGCGGCCGGCGGGCTGTGATCCACTGCGATCATGAAATTAACCCGATGGCGGCTGGCTACAGTGGGCGGATGCGGATCGCGCTGATCAACTCGGGGCTGGGCCTGCTGGCCGCCGCCGCCGAACTGCGCAGGCAGTCACCCGGGGCGGAGCTGATCCTGGCCATGGATCCCGATGGGATGCCGTGGGGCTCACGGACTCCGGACGACATCGCGCGACGCTCCCTGGCCTGCGCCGATGCCGCGGCCGTCTACGACCCCGATGTGCTTGTCTTCGCCTGCAACACGGGGTCCGTGCATGCCCTTGACGCGCTGCGGTTGCGGTTCGAGCCGGGCATCCCAGTCGTGGGTACCGTGCCGGCCATCAAACCGGCCGCCGCCGCCGGGCAGCCGATTGCGATCTGGGCGACCGTCGCGACCACCGGGAGCGCCTACCAGCACGCGCTGATCGCCCAGTTCGCCGCCTCGGTCGCGGTCACCGAAGTCCCCTGCCCGGGACTCGCGGATGCGATCAACGCGGGCGATCACAGGGCGACCACCGCGGCCGTGGCCGCCGCGGCCGCGCGCACCCCCGATCATGTCCGGGGCGTGGTGCTGGGCTGCACGGAGTACGAACTGGCGGCCGACGCCATCGCGGCGGCACTGCCCGGGGTCAGCTTGCACGGTTCGGCCAGCGCGGTGGCCGCGCAGGCACTGCGCCGGGCCCGCAGCAACGCCGCTGGGCGCCGCCGCCCGGAGCCGGGGGCTGGCTCAGCACCATCCGGCGCTGGCTCATCCGGGGCTGATCCAGCACAATCCGGGGCTAGCTCAGCAGTGACGGTGCTGCTCAGTGGTCGGCCAGGCGACCTGCCCGCCGCCGCCTGGGGTTACCGGGAGGGACGCCTCCTAGCCCTGCGGCCCGACCCAGCATCACGGCCCGACCCAGCATCACGGCCCGACCCAGCATCACGGCCCGATTCCGGTGCCAGCGGCCTGCCTGGCGCGGAGTCCGCGTCGGTCAGGGCGTAACTGGCCGCGACCTGGTCCGGTGTCATGGGCATCCGGGCCTCGGACGGCGGCACGCCAGCGTCCATGATGTCGCGCAGCAGCAGCGCCATGGAGTAGGCCGGATCGGCCGCGAGGGCCCGGTCTATCGCGATATTGGCCAGCGCCCCGTCTCCGGCCTGCCAGGCGGTGAAGGCCAGCAGGGACGCGGGCGCGGGCACATAGCGGGAGCAGGCGCGGCGCACGATGTCAGCCCAGAGCCGCAGATGCGCCTCCTGGTGTTCCGGGTCCATCCGGGCCCAGGCGTCGTCGCGGACCGGCAACTGGGCGAGGACCACCGACAGCCAGGCGATCGTGTCGTCCTCGCTGACCTGCCCGCCGCCGCGATACGTCTGGATCGCCTCGATCACAGCGCGCCGCCCCGCCGCAACCAGCCTGCGCGTGCGGTCGGCGGGCCAGGGCCCGGCCGGCTCGGCGATGAGGCCGCCGGCGCGCTGCCCGGCCCGCCGGGTGGCGCGGTTCATCGAGTCCGCCGCGGAGCCGCTGACCGGGGCGAGCGTGCGGGCCAGGGTCGCCCGGTCGGGGTGGGCCGCCATCCCGGCCAGCACCATGGCGGCCGCGGCCGGATGGGCGCCGACGTCAAACGGCACGCCCTCGGCGGGGCAGCACGCCGGATTGCGGCAAATGTAGGACCAGTACCGGCCGCCCTCCACTCTCATCAGCTCGCGTGGCCGCAGCCCAGCCTGGCGAAGGCCGGCCGCGAGCACGTCGGCGACCGGGGTCACCAGCCGCCCGGGGCCGTAGCCGATCCCGATCACGATGCTGAGACTCCGCCGGCCGAGCACGGCGAGCGAGTGCGCCGCGATGTCGGTGGCCTGGTCGGCATCCGGGGGGTCAGGGAGGTCGTAACGGAAGGTCAGCTCGATGCGGTCTCTTGGACGGCCCGCGCCGATCACGACGAGGCTGTTGGCCGGATGGAACCCGAGCAGGTGAGGCACGACGGCCAGCACGTCGGCCGGGGAACTGATCCGGACCTTGGGGTAACGGGGCGGCGGCGCTGAGCCGCCGGTGGATTCGGTGTCGTCCATGAACCCAGGCTGACGAAACAGGCCGTGCGCAGTAAGCGGGCAATTACGTTCTGTGGATAAGTCAGCACAAGCAGTAAAATCATCCACCGCTAGGAACTGGGTCTTGACACCGCGGCTCAGTTCTGGAGCGGCAGCATTTCGCGCGCGAAATCGTCAATGAACCGGCCCAGGGACGCGGGAGTCGCGGCGGGCCGGATGACGAACTTGCTGAGGCCAGCGGCCACATACGCCTCGATGAGCCGCGCGGCATCGGGCCAGCTGGTGGCGATGAGCGCGGCCGGGTCGGCGTCCGGCCGCCGCTGGCGGGCCGCCTCGGTCAGCTCGGCCGGGATCCCGCCGGTCGCTACGGCCAGGCTGATCCCGAAGTGGTCGGGCTCGACTTCCCGCCCGGCGGCCGCGGCGGCGTCCTGGATGGCCTGCCGTCCCGCGGCGGCCTCCGCCGGGGTGAGGAAGCTGGCCAGCCAGCCGTCACCGAGCCGCCCGACGCGGCGCAGCGCGCCAGGAGCGCTGCCGCCTAGCCAGATGTCGAGCGGCTTGGCCGGCCGCGGCCCGACGCTTGCCCCCTCGACCGCGAAGAATTCACCCTGGAACGACACGCTGCGCTGGCGCAGCAGCAGCCGCAGCAACTCAAGCGACTCATCGAACACGGCGGCCCGCCGCGCTGGCGGCACCGGGAACAGGGAAAGCTCGCTGGGCCGGGCGGGCTTCAGCCCAAAGACCGGCAGCACGCGGCGCGGCGCGAGCCCGGCGAGCGACCCGAGCTGCTTGGCCACCAGCACAGGATGGCGTCCCGGCAGCACCGACAGGCCGGAGCCAACCTTCAGCCGGGAGGTACGCGATAGCGCGTGGGCCATCCCGATGAACGGCTCCACCAGGTCGCCGTACACCATCTCCGGCAGCCACAGGGAATCGACGCCGATCTGCTCAAGGAGATCGACGGCGGCACCGAAACCGTCGGGGCCGCCGGCCCCGCCCAGGCCAATCCCGATCCGGACCTTCACCAGCTCATCCAGCCCGGTCCGCCAGCCCAGCCGCAACCGCAGCCCGGTCCGCCAGCCCCGCCGCAACCGCCGGTCCAGCCCGGTCCGCCAGCCCAGCCGCAACCGCAGCCCGGTCCGCCAGCCCCGCCGCAACCGCCGGTCCGATCGCGGGCCAGCCGGCTACCGGTACCGGAAGCCGCCCAGGAAACGCCGGAACAAGCCGCCTTCCGGGGCAAGAGGCTCGCTCGGCTCGGGCGCGGCCGTCCGCTGGGTCGCGATGGGCTGGTCGTAGTCGGTCCGCGCGATAGCGTCAATGACCTGCTGCTCATCGAAGTCCTCCGAACCTTCGATCATTGGCACGAAACCGACCAGGTCCCCGTCCTGCATCACCTGGGCCTCAAGCCCGGCGGTGCCGTCGGTATCCCACTCCGCCTCGCGCCCGTCCCGCAGCGTCACGCGCACGCCGAACTGGTCTACGCCGACCCTGGCCATATGCCCGTTGATGCCGAGCGCGCGCAGCGCGTCGGCGACCCGTCGAGCCCGGTTCTCTTCCATCCACCCAAAAATAGCCCGGCCCGGGCGCTGGGCAGGCCATGTACCGCCACCGGCCGCTGAGGTCACCCACCCCCAGGCACCCGTCCGCGGCCACCGCCTAGGGTGGCACTGCCTGCATGACCGACCAGGAGGTGCGCGTGCCTGACCGACGTCCCGAGGCCGACCCGGAGACCATAAGCCCGGAGACCAGGAGCCCCGAGACTAGGAGCCCCGAGGCCAGCCTGACCAGTAACAGCCTGGCGGCCGTGGACGCCATCGCCGAGAACTTCCAGCTCCGCGGCGGCCAGCCGGGGCTGGCCTACGGGATCGTGGCCGGCGGTTCCCTGGTGCATGCCCGCGGGCTGGGCGAGCGATGGCCCGGCGGCCCGGTCCCGGATGCCGGGACGGTCTTCCGGATCGCCTCCATGACGAAGAGCTTCACCGCGGCGGCTGTGCTGGCCTTGCGCGATGACGGCGCGCTGGCCCTCGACGATCCGGCCGAGGGCTACGTTCCCGAGCTTCGCGGCCTGCGCCCGGCGACCCCGGACTCGCCGCCGGTCTCCATCCGGCACCTGCTGACGATGACCGCCGGGTTCCCGACCGATGACCCGTGGGGCGACCGGCAGCAAGGCCTGCCACCCGCGGAGTTCTCCGAGTTCCTCAGCAGCGGAGTGAGTTTCGCCTGGGCGCCGGGCACCTGCTTCGAGTACTCCAACATGGGTTACGCGATCCTCGGCCGGGTGATCGCCGCAGCGGCGGGCACCGGGTACCCAGTGTTCGTCCGGGACCGGCTGCTGGGCCCGTTGGGCCTGTCGCTGACCGGGTTCGAGGCCGCCGAGTTCGGCGTCGCGGAACTGGCCCGGGGGTACCGTCGCAGCGGCACCGGATGGACGGAGCTGGCGCCGGACCCGTACGGGGCGTTCGCCCCGATGGGCGGGGTATTCAGTTGTGTCACCGACCTCGCCCGCTGGGTCGGCGGCTTCGCGGCCGCATTCCCGCCGGGCGATGAGGCCACCGGAGGTCCGCATCCGCTGCGCCGGGCGACCCGGCGCGAGATGCAGATGTGGCAGGTAGGACTGCCCCGGCGCGGGCCGTCACGGCTCGTCGGGGACGGCGGGCAGGCTGGCTACGGCTTCGGGCTGTTCGTCGAGGAAGACACCAAGCATGGCCGGGTCATCCAGCACAGCGGCGGCTATCCCGGCTTCGGCAGCCATATGCGCTGGCACCCGGAGACCGGAATCGGCGTGATCGTGCTGGCCAACAGCACCTATGCGGCGGCGCACCCGCTCGGGGAGCGGATGCTCAGCGCGCTGCTCCAGGCCGAATCACCCGCCGCCGGGCGCCAGCCGCCGGTCGCCGGCCCCGCGCCTGCCCCCGGTGGCCCATGGCCGGCGACGCTCGACGCGCAGCGCGCGGTCAGCCGGCTCCTGCAGTCCTGGGACGACGCCGCCGCCGACCGCCTGTTCTCGCCGAACGTCGAGCAGGACCAGCCGATCGCGGAACGCCGGGCCGCGATCGAGGTGCTCCGCCAGCGCATCGGGGAGTTCCGCGACGATCCCCGGCCGTTCGAGTCCGACTCGCCCGCGCACTGCCGGTGGTGGCTGCGCGGTGAGCGCGGCGTGGTGCAGGCTGAGATCCGGCTCACCCCGGAACGGCGTCCCCGGGTCCAGTCGCTCGCGATCGCGGTGCCGCCGGCCCCCGATTCGGCGCTCGGGCAGGCGCTGGAATCTCTCGTTAAGCTGCTAAACGACAGGAGCGGCGACCTCCCGCCCACCCTGCCGACGTCCAGTTCAGTGGACGCCGGGCTGCTGGTACGCCAGCTTCAGGCGGCTGGCGCCTGGGCCGGCCGCTGCCAGCCGGGGGCCTTCCGCGGTGGCGACGGGGAGGCGGGCAGCACGGTCGAACTGGACGGGGAGACGGCCCGGCTCATCCTGGCGGTGGCCATGGACCCAGCCCAGCGCCTGCTGCACCAGGTAGCCATCACGCTGGGGAGCTGACGGCGGTGACTGTTATCGAATCTGTGTTTGATGAGTAGTTTATACTCGAACACATGGCCGGACTAGCTCAGACGGTCCCAGGGGGGCGTCCCCCTGGGCTGGCGCTGCAGGGCTCGCTGCTGGACCTCGGCGAGGAGGCGGCACCAGGGCCGCTCGGGGCATCGCTGCGGCGGACGATCCTCAGTGATGGGGCCTGGATCGATGTCCGGCCCGGCTGGATGACCGGGGCCGCCGAACTGTTCGACCGGCTGCTCCGCCGCGTGCCGTGGCGCGCCGAGCGACGGCCGATGTATGACCGGGTCGTCGACGTCCCCCGGCTGCTGGCCTTCTACGCCGAGGGCCAGTCCCTGCCCGATCCCGCGCTTGACGCGGCCAGGCAGGCGCTCAGCGGGCACTACCAGCGGGAGCTCGGTGAGCCGTTCCGCACCGCGGGGCTCTGCCTGTACCGGGACGGCCGGGACAGCGTCGCCTGGCACGGGGACACGATCGGGCGCGGCGCGACCACCGACACCATGGTCGCGATCCTCTCGCTGGGCAGCCCCCGCGCGCTGCTGCTCCGGCCGCGCGCCGGCGGCCGGGCGCTGCGCCACGAACTCGGCCACGGCGACCTGATCGTGATGGGCGGCAGTTGCCAGCGCACCTGGCAGCACGCGGTGCCCAAGACCGCGCGGGCCACCGGGCCGCGGATCAGCGTCCAGTTCCGCCCCCGCGGAGTCCGCTGACCGCAGCGGCCGACATCGTGGACGGGCACGCCGCCTTGCTGGCCGAGCCCGGCGACATCCTGCTCACCAGCGATCCGGCCGACCTCACACTGTTAGCCGACGCACGCCGCGTAGCGGCCCATGCGCAGCCGTGCCGAGGTGTGCCGGAGCCGCCGTCAGGGTCGGTTCGGGAGCTGGCCATCAAGGAACCGGGCGACGAGGCCGCGAATGACGGTCGCCATTGAGAACCCGTGCTCCGCGCACCATTCACGCAACTGGGCGTGCTGGTCGGTGGAGAAGCGCACCGGGACCATCTGCTGGGCCGCGGATGATGCGGCACGCTGGCCGAAGGCGATATCGGCCTGATTCAACGCCCGCACCGACTGCACCTCGTGAGCCAGCCACAACGCGCGGCGGCGGGTGGCCGGGTCGGGCGCGGTAGGCGGCGGCCCGGCCGCTGGCGTCGGGCCGGCCGCGGGCGGCGCCCCGGCCGCAGCCAGTGCGCCAGCGTCCCTGCGCAGTAGCCAGGCGAACACCCGGTCCCGATCCGGAGGGTCCAGCTGGCTCACCGCGCGGACCAGCAATTCGACCGGATCCGGAGTCGGCGGCGGGTCAGCCGAGGCAGCAGGATCCGTTGGCGGTTCAGTCATGATCGACTCCGGAAGAGAGCAACCGCTAGATATCACTTGTCGATATCACGATATCGCTCTGACATCAACAGGCACATGGCGGCGCACCGAACGCGGCCGCCGGCCGGCGCTTGCCGCAATGGTCACCGCGCCAGTTACCGCACCGAGCGAGCACGCCGGGGATGCCGTGTCACCGGGTGCGGACCAGTCTGGAGGCTAGCTGCCGTCCGGGGCAGCCTCAGAGGGCGATGCCGAGCAGCGCGTCCACGGTGTCGCGGACCAGCGCGCCGGACGCGCGCGCGGGACTGGCCACCTCACCGCGCGAGCCGGCCGGGCTCGGCGCAGCCCCGCCGCCGGTCCCGGCATCGTCCGGGCCGCCGGGGGCGGCTGGCTCCGCGGCGATGATGGCATCGGCCCAGCGGTCCACGGCGGCGAGCGCGCCAGGTGCGTCGAGGTCGTCGGCGAGCCGCTCGCGGACCGCGGCGAGCACGGACTCCGCTGACGGCACGGGCGACGTGACCGGCCCACGCTCCGGGACGGCCGACGCCGGCTCAGGCACCCGCCCGGCGGACGCGACGGCTACCGCCGTGCGCCAGCGGGCCAGCCGGCCGGCCGCGGCGGCCAGGCCCGGCTGGGTCCAGTCCCAGTCATCCCGGTAATGGTGCGCGAGGATCGCCAGCCGGATCGCCATCGGGTCAGTGCCGTCGGCCAGCAGGGCCGACACGAACACCAGGTTGCCCAGCGACTTCGACATCTTCTCCCCGCCCAGCCGGACCATCCCGGCGTGCGCGTACCGGCGGGCGAACGCGGGCACGCCCTCCCCCCGGGCCACCCGGGCGTGCGAGGCGCTCATCTCATGGTGCGGGAAGACCAGGTCGGTGCCGCCCGCCTGGATGTCGAACACCGGGCCGAGGTACCGCGTCGCTATCGCGGCGCACTCCACGTGCCAGCCGGGCCGGCCGGGGCCGAACACGGACGGCCAGGACGGCTCACCCGGCCGCCCGGCCAGCCAGACCAGGGCGTCCAGCGGATCCTTCTTGCCTGGCCGGCCGGGGTCCCCGCCGCGTTCCGCGGACAGCACCGCCATGGCCGCCGGATCCAGGCCCGACACCGAGCCGAACCCGGCGTCGTAGGCCCGCGAGAAGTACAAGTCCCCGTCCAGGTCATACAGCGCCCCCCGGTCGGCGAGCAGGCTGGTGAACCGCTCGATGTCCGGCAGCGCCTCCACCGCCCCGATCAGGTGGGCCGGCGGCAGCACCCGCAGCGCCGCCATGTCGGAGCGGTAGCGGGCGATCTCCCGGTCGGCCAGGGCCCGCCAGTCCTCCCCGTCACGGGTGGCTCGCTCCAGCAGCGGATCATCCACGTCGGTGACGTTCTGCACGTAGCTGACCTCGTGGCCAGCATCCCGCCAGGCCCGGACCAGCAGGTCCCAGGCGAGAAACGTAGCCGCGTGCCCGATATGCGTCGCGTCGTACGGGGTGATCCCGCAGGCATAGATCGTCGCCGCATGCCCGGCCGCCGCGACCGCGAGTTCGCCCGTCGCGGTGTCGGTCACGAGCGTCTCAGGCCCCCGTCCGGGCAGTTCAGGAACTATCGCGGCATGCCAGGAATCCATACGCGCAGGCTATCGCTGTGTTCCGGCAGCAATGTCCGGCACGGCAGTCGCCCGCAGCCCCGGCGGCCGCCCGGCCTGGATCGCCAGCTCAAACGCGTGGGCCAGGGCGATCAGCGTTGGCTCGCTCCAGGCCGATCCCAGGAACGACAGGCCCACCGGCAGACCAGAAACATGGCCACACGGCACGGAAACCGTGGGGTATCCCGCCACCGCCGCCGGCACCGAGGTATGGAACACATCGTGATCACCGAGCACGTAATCGGTCAGGCAGGCGGGATTGGCGGTGAGGGTGATCACGGCGTCAAGGCGGTGCGCGTCCAGCGGGCCATCCAGTGACGCCCGGGCGAGCCGGGTCGCCGTCTCCCGCGCCGCCCGGGCCGCCGGGTCGGCTGGGTCACCGCTGGTGGCCTCCGACTGCTCGAACAGTTCCTGGCCGAAGTAGCCCAGCACCTCGTTTCCGTGCCGGGAGTTGAAGGTGATCAGCTCCCCGAGGTTCGCTGGATGACGGCCGGGAAGCGCCGCAAGGTAGGTGTTGAGATCGCGCTTGAACTCGTGCATCAGCGCGGCGAATTCAAACTCGGTGATGTCATCCACGCCCGGCAGCTCGACCGGGTCGAGCAATTCCGCGCCGAGGTCGCGCAGCCGGTCCAGCGCCGTGTCGAGGACCGCGGTCGTGGTCCGGCCCGCGGGGGTGAAACCGCCGCGCCACACACCCAGCCGCGCGCCCGCCAGCGCATTGCCGTCCAGGAACGCCGTGTAGTCACCAGGACGGCCGGCCGCGCCGCTGGTGACCGGGTCGGCCGGGTCAGGGCCGGCCAGCACGCTGAGCAGAGCCGCGGCATCCGCCACGGTGCGGGCCATCGGGCCGGCGGTGTCCTGCGCCGCCGAGATCGGCACGATCCCTGACCGGCTGACCAGGCCGAGGGTCGGCTTCAGGCCCACGATCCCGCACGCACTGGCCGGGCACACAATGGAGCCGTCGGTCTCGGTGCCGATCGCGAGCGGGGCCAGGCCCGCGGCCACCGCCACTCCCGAGCCGGAACTGGACCCCGAGGGGCTGCGGTCCAGCGCATGCGGATTCGCGGCCTGGCCGCCCAGGGTGCTCCAGCCGCTGGTCGAGTGGGTGGACCGGAAGTTGGCCCACTCCGACATATTCGCCTTGCCGATGATCACCGCACCGGCCGCGCGCAGCCGGGTGACCAGGAACGCATCACCGGACTCCGCCTCAAGCAACGCGGGCGAGCCGGCCGTGGCCGGCAGGCCGCGGGCCGCGATGTTGTCCTTGACCAGCACCGGGATGCCTTCGAGCGGGCCGCGGGCCGCGCCGTCGCCGCGCATCCGGTCACTGGCCGCCGCCTCGGCGGCGACATCGGCACTGATCCGGATGACCGCCCGCAGCCGTGGGTTCAGCCGCTCGATGCGGGCCAGGTAGAACTCGGTGAGGCCGGCCGATGTCAGCGTGCCCGACGCCATCGCGTGCTGGAGCGCGGGGACCGTGGCGTGCCTGGCGTCGACTCCCGTGCCGCCGATGGTCTCCGGCTCGGCAGCATGATCAGCCATGGGGGCAGGATAATACGCAGGAGAGTCCAGGTATACGTGAGGTTTTGACGTCTTTGTGCTGCTCAGAGTGACGATGGTCCGACCGCGCGGGTGCCCGGTCCTAGACTGCACGACGTGGATACGCGCATGGGGAGCCTGCATCTGGTCGCCGCCTTGGCCCGGCCGGACCTGCTCGCGCCGCCGGTCGCCGCCGCCCTGGCGGGCCTGGACGGCGTGCTGCCGGCCGACGCGGTGCGAGTCGCGGAGATCGACCCGGACCTCGCCGACACCGCCGAGTTCTGCGCACGCTACGGAGTCGCCCTGGCGGAGTCGGCCAACTGCGTTGTGGTGGCCGGGCGGCGGGGCGGCGACACCCGGTTCGCGGCCTGCGTGCTACTGGCCACCACCCGGGCCGACGTCAACGGCTTGGTCCGCCGTGAGCTTGACGTGCGCAAAGCGTCGTTCGCCCCGGTCGACGTGGCGGTCGCGGAGACATCGATGGAATACGGGGGCATCACGCCGATCGGCCTGCCGGACGGCTGGCCGGTCTTCGTGGACGCCGCCGTGGACGCCGCGCCGCAGGTCGTGATCGGAAGTGGTGTCCGGCGCTCGAAGCTCGCGCTCCCCGGCGGGATGCTGCGGCGGCTGCCCGGCGCCACGGTCCTG
>CAYPQM010000033.1:0-1852 GCA_964412845.1 uncultured Streptosporangiaceae bacterium | reverse complement strand
GCTCGTCTGTGGACGTCGGCGGCTGCTGCTCTGTCAGCTCCCGTCCACGAACCAAGCCCGGGCTCAGGGCAGCCAGGAGACGTGGCCGTGCAGGGCCGCGTACCCGACGAACGCCACGCTGTCGATGAGCGCGTGCGCGATGATCAGCGGGGTCACCCGGCCCCAGCGGCGGTACAGCAGGGCGAAGATGACGCCCATGGTCGCGTTGCCCAGGAATCCGCCGAACCCCTGGTACAGGTGGTAGGAGCCGCGGACGGCCGCGCTCAGCGCGATGGCCCTGGCCGGCGTCCACTGAAGCTGATCCAGCCGCCGCAGCAGGTACCCGATGACGAGAACCTCCTCGACGATCCCGTTCTGGGTCGCATCGAGAATCAGCACGGGGATGCGCCACCAGACGGCGGGCAGGTTCTCCGGCACGACGTTGAGGTTGACGCCGAGGTGGAACGCGGCCAGGTACAGGCCGAGCCCCGATCCGCCGATGAGGGCCGCGAGGATGGCCCCCCGCACGGGGTCCTGGACCAGGTGCCGGGTGTCCAGCCCCAGCGCCGACGGCCCCGCGTTCTCCCGGGCCAGCAAGTAGAAGACCAGCGCGACGGGGGCGAGCGTGGTGAGGATGCCGGCCAGTTGCAGGGCCAGGTCCAGCCAGGGACGGCCGGGCGCGAGCGACCCGACGAGCAGGGCCTGCTGTTTGCCGAGCGGCTTCGTCGAGGTGAGCGACCCGATGAGCTGGATGATCGCGTACAGGCCGCTGGCACCGAGCGAGACGGCGAAGACGATGACGATCTCCCAGCCGAGCAGCCGCCTGGTGAGCGGCGGGAGGCTGGCCTGCTGCCCCTGGATCACCTGAGGACTCTAGCCGGTGCCCCTGGGTGGGGGCAGGCGGCCTGCCCCCGGACATGCGCTGGCCGCCGCGTCGCGCAGGGACACGGCGGCCAGCGGTCATTTCCCGCGGCGTCCGGCAGGCAGGCTGCCCGCCAGGGCCGCGGCGACAGCCTGGTCTCAGACCAGGAGATCGTCGAATTCGCCTTGCTTGACGCCCTCGATGAGCGCCGCGATCTCAGCCTGCGTGTAGATGAGCGCAGGCCCTTCCGGGTTCCTTGAGTTACGGACGGCGAACTCACCATCGGCCAGCCTGGCCATCTCGACGCAGGCTCCCTGTGAATTGCTCACACTGCTCTTCCGCCAGCGAGCATCGGCTAGTTCAGCGGCGGACATCCCGTTGTATGTGTTCATCTATGTAACTTCCTCAAGCATTCCGCTCAGGATCTCTAGGGTGTGTTCTGGCGACTCGCTCTCGACACTGAGACGCTCCATGACCTCGGTGTACGTTTCCACGTCGTCGCGCTTGTCCAGGTAGAGAGCACTCGTCAGCTGCTCGAGGTAGACCACGTCAGGCAGGTCAACCTCGGGGAATCGCATGATGGTGAACGCTCCGCCCTCGGCGGCATGTCCGCCCGCGCTGAAGGGCATGACCTGGAGCGTTATGTTCGGCTCCCTGGTCGCCTCGATCAGCCTCTCGAGTTGCGATCGCATCACCTCCCTGCCACCGATCGGACGCCGCAGTGCTGCCTCGTCGACTACAGCCCACAAGCGGGGCGCGCCCGCCTTGGCGAGCAGTTCCTGCCTGAGCGCCGCAATCCGCGCATCGACGTCCACGGCACTCGCGTCGACGCCTTGCGCCGAATCTACGGCAATGGCTTTTTCCGGCCGCTGCTGTGCTGGCGGCGGCGATTCCTCAAAGATGACCAGAAACAAGGTCGGCTCGGTGGCTGCGTCGGGACCTGCCGTCACCGGCCGGACCGTCAGATCGACGGTCCTGAAATCGCCGTTGGTTTTGACCCGCAGCCCCGGG
>CAYPQM010000032.1:19391-46735 GCA_964412845.1 uncultured Streptosporangiaceae bacterium | reverse complement strand
CGAAAGCGACCCCGCACGCTGATCAGCGGGTAGGACAGCCAACCGGCCCGCGCCACGGCTGGCCGGCCACACCCGGAGAACGCCGCGACCGGAACCCGGCTGGCTTAGCCGTCACCTTCCGGCGATGTTGGCCAGGCGCTTCCGCATCGCCTGCGTCAGCGGATCCCCGGGGGGCAGGACCCGTTCGCAGCGCGCGAGGGTATCGCGCAGCAAGCTCGTCGCGTCGGTCAGCCGGCCCACGGCATCGTAGGCATGCGCCAGACTCGCCCGGCGCGCCAGGGCATCCGGGTGATCGGCGCCCAGGACCCGCTGATACGCCTCGCAGGTTTGCTCATAAAGCTGGATTGCGGATGCCATCCGGCCGGCCGCGTGGTAGGCGGCGGCGAGGTTGCCGCGGACCGCGATCGTATCCAGATGATCGGGGCCCAGGATGCGTTCCCGGTCGGCGAGAGTGCGCTTGTACGCCGGCAGCGCGTCCTTGATCCGGCCGTCGGCCAGGTAGGCCTCAGCGAGCTTCTCCCGGGTGCTCAGGGTGTCGGGATGCTGGGGCTCCTGCAGGCGCTCGCGGTCGGCGAGCGTGCGCTGGTACAGCCGGATCGCCTCAGGGAACTGGCCCGCGGCACGGTGCGCCGCAGCGAGATCCTCCCGCACGCTGAGCGTGTCGAGGTGGTCAGCCCCGCGGACGCGTTCGTAGCTGGCGGCCGCCGCGCCGAGGATGATGATCGCGTCGGCCAGCTGGTCCGCGGCCATTGAGGCACGGCCGAGATTGCGCTGGACCGCGATCGTGCCGGGATGATACGGCCCGAGCGTGCGGGCCCGGTCGGTCAGGACCCACTGGAACCACGAGACGGCCTCCGCCGCCCGCCCGGCCGCCAGGTACGCATCAGCCAGCCGCTGGTCGGCCAGCACGGTGTCCGGGTGGCCCGGCCCCAGGACGCGCTCGCCGACTTCGGCGAGTTCTCTCCAGTACACAACCGCAGGGCCGGTCAGCCGGGCCAGGTCCAGGCTCCGCCCAGCGCGGAAAAGCAGCGGGCGGCTGTCTTCCGCCCAGAGCAGGTCTCCTGCGGCCTCCTGCAGGCTGGCAGCACATGACCGCAAGTCCGTGGCCAGCCACGGCTGCCGATCGTCAGCCGGCCACACTTCCAGCAGCGCGCTGGCGGCCGCTCGCACCGCCCGATGCATCGCCCCGTCAGGCATCGCGGCCCGGGCCGCCGCCTGAACCACCGGGCTCATCCGGACCACCGGCGGCGTGGCCGCCCGATCGACGGACAGCAATCCCGCCCCCGCCAAGGTGACCAGCGCGCGCCAGGGACGCTCTGGGTCCGCCGGGTCTCCGCCGTTGTCATCCGCCAGGTATTCCAGCGTTGCCGAGGTGGTGAAGACCGCGCCCGGAATCCCATGACCGTCAAGGAGCTCGGCCAGCGCCAGCATGGACTGGGCGTCACCCCCTGGCGACAGGCGGTCAGCCTGCTCGACGCAGAACGTCCAGGTGATCGCAGCGGCCGGCGGCTCGGCCATCTGCTCCCGCCGCTGCGCAAAATTCTCCAGGTAATCGCGGCAGGTTTGTCCCGAACTTGCGATCACCGAGCTGGCCTGGGCAAGCGCGAGCGGCTCGCAGCCCAGGCCCTCCACGAGGTCTACCTCTCCGATGCGCTGGCCCGGGTCGGCGTGGAGGCGGCCCGTCAGGTAGGTCAGGGCCTCACGGGTGCTGAAAGCGCCGACCGGCAGGACACGCGCCTGGTGCTCGGTGGAGATGGTCGCGGAATCCGCGGTGGTGATCAGGACCATGCCCCCAGGCCCGCCCGGCCAGAGCCCGTCCAGATCCGCCGCGTGGGACAGGTCGCCGAGCACCACGAGCCATGGTCGGCTGGTCCCGCCCAGCCAACTGAGGAAGCGGGCCGCGACCGACTCGGCATCACCAGAAAGCTCGGTCCCCATCGCTGTCACCGCGGCCTCCGCGTAGCCGGACAGCACCGACGCCCGGCTCGTGGCCACGACCCAGACCAGCAAGTCCACGTCGCGGGTGTGCCACAACGACTCGGCGAATGACACCGCAAGCTGGGTCTTGCCGCACGAATCCAGCCAGTCGCGCGACCCCATCGCACCTACCCAGCCGGGCACCAGCACCACCGCGCTGCCCGGAACCAGGGCCGCCCCAAGAGCAGGCGCGCTTTCCGGCCTGGCCATGAAACCATCGGCCAGCGGAGGCACCGCGCCTGACCGGACCGGCCACGCGATCTCCCCGGCCCGTGACCCAGCGGGTGCCCGGCTGCCCACAGCCGCTACCCGTGACCAGGATCCGGCGCTGTTTCCGGACTGCGGGATGAGCCCGAAAAGACCATCTTATATATCATCTTTTATAGTTATGTGTCACCGTAATCATGTGTGCTCTATTAAGTCATTGAGAAAGACGCTCACGGTGCTGGCCACGTTAGTATCCGCGCTACTCCGGGGCAAGCCAACGCGCTATTTAGGGTGGATGACCGCCAGCCCGGCTCCTGATCCGGCCAATGCGAAGCGCGACCGGCACGGGTCATCAGGTGTTGGGTAAATCGGTTCGGCCAGCATGCCGGTTGATGACGGCAGCGATCCGCAGGCCGTGACCGGGCGGAAGTGCGGGAGCCTGGAGTAACAACTTTCCGGCTACTGCATCGCGCGTCATGAGGCCGCGGCGGCGGCCCGGGTGATCGCTGGCCCCGCCATCGCCGCGGGCCGCGCCCGACGCCCCCGAGCCTGGCCAGGAGCCGCCCACGTACCGGGTTCGCGGACTAACCCCAGGTCAAGCGCATGGTGACGGTTTCCCGAAGTTTCGCACCGAAAGCGCCGGGCGCGCGGGTTCGCCTGTTACAGGAACGTTAACTGAATTAGTTGCGATCCGTACCCGCTGCGACTGATTCGGTTGATTTCATGGTTCCTGTCTGCGAAGATCGGGACACTCATCGCGGAGTACCGCGCTGACCTGGGGGGTCGGCCGCCCTGACTGTGCCGAGACGAGGAATGCCCGCCTGACATGACCGACACTGACGCACCCGCGGCGGACGGCCGTCGGCCGAGCCCTGCGGCCGACGGCCCCAGGGCCGGGAGCCATGCGGCGGCCTCCCGGGCCGGGCCCGACCCGGCCGATGACGCGATCCCCGCGATCGAGCTGGCGGGCGTGGCCAAGGAATTCCACGCCCGGGGCGAGGTGGTCGCTGCGGTGCGCGGGATCGACCTGGCTATCCGCCAGGGGGAGTTCTTCTCCATGCTCGGCCCATCCGGCTGCGGAAAGACCACCACGATGCGGATGGTCGCGGGGTTCGAGGACCCCACCCGGGGCACGGTAAGCCTGCAGGGCCGCGATGTCACCTGGGAGCCACCGAACAAACGCGACGTCAACATGGTATTCCAGTCCTACGCGCTGTTCCCGCACATGAACGTCTTCGAGAATGTCGCATTCGGGCTGCGGCGCAAGAACGTCGCGAAGGACCGGATCACCCAGCAGGTGGGCGAGATTCTCGAGATCGTCGACCTGACCGGCCGCGAGCAGCGCCGGCCCCGTGAGCTCTCCGGCGGCCAGCAGCAGCGGGTGGCCCTGGCCCGGGCGCTGGTCAATCACCCGAAAGCACTGCTGCTCGATGAGCCGCTGGGCGCCCTGGACCTCAAGCTCAGGCAGGCCATGCAGGTCGAGTTGAAGCGGATCCAGCGTGAGGTCGGCATCACCTTCGTCTACGTGACGCATGATCAGGGCGAGGCGCTGACCATGTCGGACCGGATCGCCGTGATGAACGACGGGGTCATCGAGCATCTCGGCTCCCCGCGGGAGATTTATGAGCACCCTTCCACCCGTTTCGTAGCCGGGTTTATCGGCACTTCCAACCTGCTCACCGGGCGCGTTAGCAGGGTGACCGGCGGGAACGCGGTCATCGAGGTCGGACCGGACGAGCGGATCGTCGTCCCGGTGGGCCACCGGGCCTGCGGCCCGGGCGATGAGATCGAGGTCACGGTGCGGCCGGAGAAGATCGGCCTCACCCTCGCGCCTCCCACGGGCATCGGCTGCGCGCTGCGCGGCACCGTGACCGAGGTTGTCTACCTCGGCACATCAACGAACTTCAACATCACCACGTCCACCGGTGCGGACGTGGTGGTGTTCGTCCAGAACGCCGCCGCCGCGGACGACGCCGCTGTCGTGCACCGCGGCGACGATGTCTGGCTGTCCTGGGATCCCCAGTACTCATATGCGATCGGAAGTAGCGTGTGATGACCGAGAACAACTTTCCTGACGACGATCCTGTGCTGATGCGCGGCATGACCCAGCGTCGCCGCAGTGGTATCGGCCGGGCCATGGCGCCCGGGTACAGCCGCCGCGAGGCGTTCGGGCTCGGCGGGCTGGCCGCGATGGGCCTGGGGCTGGCGGCCTGTGGCGTTGCGGGGGCCGGCAAGGCGTCAAGCACCGGCCAGGTGCAGAGCGCGGCGAAGAAGTTCTGGGCCGGCAAGAAGAAGCACGGTCATGTGAACTTCGCCAACTGGCCGCTCTACATCGACACGAGTCACGAGACGCTGAAGAAGTTCACCGCGACGACCGGCATCACCGTGAGCTACGCGGAAGTGATCCAGGACGACCCGTCATGGTTCGCGAAGATCGACCCGATCATCCGGTCAGGCCAGTCCATCGGGTACGACGTGATGGTCGTCACCGACGGATTCGAGTTCTCCGAACTGGTCGCGCTGGATGAACTGATCCCGCTGGACCAGACCATGCTGGCCAACTTCCACAAGTACGCGTCGAAGAAGTTCCAGAACCGGTCCTTCGACCCCGGGAACACCTACAGCATCCCGTGGGCCTCCGGCAGCACCGGCATCGCCTGGAACCCGAAGTACATCACCACCCCCGTCACCAGCATCAACGATCTGTGGAACCCGGCCTACAAGGGCCACGTCGGCATGATGTCCGACATCCAGGAGATCGGGAACTTCGGCATGATCAAGCTCGGGATCGACCCGCAGTCGTCGAAGCCCGCGGACTGGCAGAAGGCCGCGACCGCGCTGACCCAGCAGCGGAACGCGGGCATCGTGCGCCAGTACTACGACCAGTCCTACATCAACGCGCTGACCAAGGGCGACACCTGGATCACCATGGCCTGGTCCGGTGACATCTTCCAGCAGAACCTCTCCTCGGGCTCGAACCTGCAGTTCGTGGTGCCCAAGGAGGGCGGCAACATCTGGACCGACAACATGATGATCCCGAAGTACGCGCAGAACCCGGTCGACGCGATGACGCTGATCGACTGGTTCTACAAGCCCGAGATCGCCGCCATGCTCACCGAGTCCATCAACTACATCACGGCCGTGCCGTCCGCGCGGCCCCTCATCGTGACGGCTGCGAGCAAGGCCAAGGGGACCGACAAGCAGACCCTGACCGAAGTGGCCGACAGCACGCTGGTCTGGCCGACCGCCGCTGTCTACAACCGGCTCTTCAACTACGTGGACGTGAGCGGCAAGCTGAAGGACCAGTACTCCTCCATCTTCCAGCCCGTCGTCGCGGGCTAGCTGCGGTGCGCAGACTCCGCTCGACGCTCGTTCCCTACCTGCTCATCCTGCCCGGCGGGCTGTGGCTGGTGGTGTTCTTCGCGGCCCCGCTGATCTTCCTCATCTCCATGTCCACCCAGACCGGGGATGTGGTCAGCGGGTTCACCCAGAACTTCAACTGGCACAACTACGTCACGGGATTCAGCGACTACCACAGCCAGTTCATCCGGTCGCTGCTCTACGGCGGGCTGGCGACAGTGCTGTGCATCGTGCTGTCTTACCCGACGGCGTACTGGATCGCCTTCCGTGGCGGTGCCCGCAAGTCCACCTACCTGTTCCTGATCCTGCTGCCGTTCTTCGTTTCCTTCGTGCTCCGGACGATCTCCTGGCAGTACATCCTCGGTGACAACGGCCTGATCCTTGAGCCGCTGAAGTCGCTCGGCATCGTGTCGCAGAACTTCCGGGTCCTGGCCACGGGCACGGCGGTGGTCGGCGGGCTCACCTATAACTACCTGCCGTTCATGGTGCTGCCGATCTACGTGGCGCTGGAGCGGATCGACTTCCGGGTGGTGGAGGCGGCCTACGACCTGTACGCGAACCGCGTGCAGGCGTTCACGAAGGTGATCCTGCCGCTCTCGCTGCCCGGTGTGTTCGCCGGGGTGCTGCTCAACTTCGTGCCCGCGGCGTCCGACTACGTGAACGCGGCGGTGCTCGGCGGCCCGAACAACACGATGATCGGCAACATCATCCAGGACGAGTACCTCAGCCTGCAGAATTACCCGATCGGCGCGGCCCTCTCGTTCACTCTCATGGCCATCCTGCTGATCGGGATCTTCGTGTACGCCCGGGCGCTGGGCACCGAGCAGGTCCTGGAGGCGGGGGCCGCATGAGCGTTTCCGTCCAGGCGCCGCCGGAAGGCCCTGGCCTCCGCCCGGAGCCGCCGCGGCCACCCCGGCGGCGGCGCCGGAAGCGGGTCGGCGACCGGCTGCTGTTCCTTTACACGTGGGTGGTCATCGTCTGGCTGGCCCTGCCGATCGCCGCGGTCGTCCTGTTCAGCTTCAACAACCCCCGGGGCCGCTTCAACTACACCTGGGTGGGCTTCACCCTGAAGTGGTGGGGCCCCAAACTGTTCGAGTACCCGTCGCTGACCAAGGCGATGGCCAACTCGATCGTCATCGGCGTCATCGCCACCCTGCTCGCCACCATCCTCGGCACCTTCATCGGGCTCGCCCTCGGCAAGTACCGGTTCCGCGGCCAGGGCGCGACAAACCTGGTCCAGTTCGCCGCGATCTCGGCACCGGAGATCGTGCTGGGCTCGTCGCTGCTGACCTTCTTCATCACGCTGCGGCTGCCGCTCGGCTACATCACGATCATCATCGCGCACGTCGCGTTCTGCGTGTCGTTCGTGGCGATCACGGTGCGGTCCAGGGCGCTGACCCTCGATCCCTACATCGAGGAAGCCGCGCGTGATCTCGGGGCCGGGCCGTGGGACACCTTCCGGCTGGTCACCCTGCCGATGATCTGGCCCGGCGTGCTGGCCGGGGCGCTGCTCGCGTTCGCGCTGTCCATCGACGACTTCATCACCACCAACTTCGTGGCCGGCCTGCAAGTGCAGACCTACCCGCTGTGGATCTGGGGCGCCACCAAGGAAGGCCTGCCGCCGCAGGTGGACGTGATGGGAACGATCATCTTCGCGGCCGGGGTGCTGATCGCCATCACCAACGCGGTGCGGTCCCGGCGCCGCCCGGCATGACCTCCCGGGAGTTGGCGGCCGGCTCCCGCGCCGTCGGCTCACTGGCCGGTCACCCCGCGGTGGCCAGCGGGCTGGTGGCGGACTCGCTGACGGGTGCCAAGCCCGTCCCGTACTGGCTCGACCAGCCCGGCGCACCGGAACCCGAGCCGGCCCTGGCCGGCCGCACGACCGCGGGCCTCGCCGTGATCGGCGGCGGGTTCACCGGGCTGTGGACCGCGCTGCTGGCCAAGGAGCGGGACCCGTCATCGGACGTGGTCGTGCTGGAGGCCCGGACGGCGGCCTGGGCCGCGTCCGGGCGCAACGGCGGGTTCTGCTCGGCCAGCCTCACTCATGGGCTGGCCAACGGCCTGCAGCGGTTCGGCGGGGAGATCGAGACCCTGGAGCGGCTCGGCCGGCGCAACCTGGATGAGATCGGCGGCGCGGTGGCCCGGTACGGGATCGACTGTGGCTTCGAGCGCACCGGGGAGCTGACCGTCGCGACGGAAGCCTGGCAGCTGGCGGCGCTGCAGGAGAATGCGCAGGCCGCCTGGGCGCTGGGCGGTGCGCCGGAACTGCTGGACCGCGACCGCGTCCGCGCCGAGATCGACTCGCCGGCCTACCTCGGTGGCCTCTGGGATCGCGACGGGTGCGCCCTGGTGGATCCCGCGCGGCTCGCCTGGGGGCTGCGCCGGGCCTGCCTGGATGCCGGGGTGCGGATCCACGAGCACGCACCGGTGACCGCTGTCCGTGACGAGGGACATGCTGGCCTGCGGGTGCACACCGCCCGCGGCAGTGTGCTCACCGACCGGGCCGCCCTGGGCACTGGCGCGTACCGGCCGCTGCTGCGCAGGCTCCGGCACTATCTCGTGCCTGTCTACGACTACGTGCTGATGACCGAGCCGCTGTCGCCCGCGCAGCTGGCCGGCGTCGGCTGGCGGCACCGCCAGGGCGCCGGCGGCGCGGCCAACCAGTTCCACTACTACCGGCTCACCGCGGACAACCGGATCCTGTGGGGTGGCTACGACGCGGTCTACTACAACGGGGGCTTGATCACCTCGGGGCAGGATCAGCGCCCGGCGACCTTCGCCCTGCTCGCCGCGCAGTTCTTCGAGACGTTCCCGCAGCTGGAAGGGCTGCGGTTCAGCCATGCCTGGGGCGGCGTGATCGATACCTGCGCCCGGTTCTGCGCTTTTTACGGCACCGCCCACGGCGGCCGCCTGGCCTATGCGGCGGGCTATACCGGCCTCGGCGTCGGCGCGTCCAGGTTCGGCGCGAACGTCATGCTTGACCTGCTCGCCGGGGAGCAGACGGAGCGGACGGCGCTGTCGATGGTGCGCAGCAAGCCGGTGCCCTTCCCGCCGGAACCGGTGCGGTCCGCGGTCATCCAGCTCACCCGCGCGTCCATCGCCCGGGCCGACCGGAACGCCGGCCGCCGGGACCTCTGGCTGCGCACCCTCGACCGCCTGGGCCTGGGCTTCGACTCCTGACCTCCTTCCCCAACGGCCAGCGGGGTGGTCTCGCGTCAGGTCAACTCGATGGGGTTGGATCTTCCATAAACGCGGTGGCGTGATCGGCGACCGACTGGCGAAACGTTCGCGGCGCCGATCCGAGGATGTCGAACACCGTAGAGGTGATGAACGCCGGCCTTCCAATCGTGGCGCCCCACGCGGCGAGCAGCATGTCCACGACCGGGCGCGGCCAGCTTCCCTCCGTTTCGCTTCGGAACTCGTCCGGCGACAGCTCCTCAAATTTGATCCGACGCCCCAAGACGTCACCGATGATGCTCACCTGCTCTGCCTGACTCAGTGACTCGGGGCCGGTGAGGACGTAGTCGCCGCCAGCATGTCCGTGCTGATACAGGGTCCGCGCCGCGACGGCTGCCACGTCGCGGTCATCGACGGGCGCCGTCTCGGCCGCGCCGTAAGGCCACCGGACGACACCGTCGGCGCGAATCGCGGTCGCCCACCAGAACAACGCGTTCGACGCGAACATCCCCGGCCGGATGATCGTCGACTCGAGCCCGGCGGCCGCGATGAGCCGCTCAATATCGGCGTGGAGCACTGCCATTGGATTCGGTTGCTGGAAGAAAGGGTGCGGGGTTTGGTGCGGTGATGAGAGAAAGACGACACGCCGCGCGTAGGTTGCGAGACGCTCGACAACTGCCGGAGCAGTCGTCGGCGGGGCGGTCCAGACGAGGAAGACGGCACTGACACCTCGCAGCCCTGCGTCGAGCGATTCGGGCACGGTGAGGTCGCCGGTGACGACTTCGACGTTCGCTGGCAGCGTTGCCGCCGCCTCGAAGCGATGCGTGAGGGCGCGGACCGGCACGCCCGCGTCTATCAGCAGGTCGACAACGACGCGCCCAACCCGGCCGGTCGCTCCGGTGACGAGCACCGGAGGCAGTCCCGTTCGTGTCATGAGGACCTCGACGTCGTCCGTGGTAGGCGCACGGAGTGAATCATGCCATCTTCCTGGGAGCGGATGAAGATCATTACGCGGCGTTGCTGACGGGTTGATTCGAGGCGGCGGGCGGTCAGGCCAGTGGTGCTTCGCGCAGGAACCCGGTGATCCGCTGCCGGAGCGAGGCGGGGTCCAGGCCGTGCGCAGCGGCGTGGTCGGCAGGCGTGCCATAGTGGCGCAACTCTGCGCGGCCGACGCCGAGACTGAGCAAGCGGTGCGGTAGGTCAGCGAGCGCGTCGGCGGCCTCGCGGCTGGAGGTTCCGGCCAGGTACGGCTCGACCAGGATCACCTCAGTCGTGCGGGCCGCGGCTGCGGCCGTGCGCAGCGAGCGGGCGTCGAACGGGCGGATGGTGCTGGCGTACAGCACGGTCAGGTCCAGTCCCGCGGTGCCATCGAGGACTGCCTGGAGCATCGGGCCGACGGCGAGCACGGTGCCGGCGTTCCCGGTGCGCACCACCTCGAACCCGCTGCGGGAGGTTGGGAACGGTGCGGGGTTGGTCTCGGTGGAGAGCCGCAGGTACACCCGGCCGTCGGCGCTGACCGCGTCGCGCAGCAGCGCCTCGGCCTCGTCGGGATGACCGGGAACGTGAATCGTCCAGCCGTCGAGGGTGTCAAGCAGCGCGACGTCACCCGGTGCCTGGTGGGTGCGGCCCATTGCGGCCATGTCGTAGGACCCGCCCGAGCTGACCAGGACCGCACCGACGTCCTGGTGGCCGAGGTCCAGTTTGATCTGCTCGAAGGGCCGCTCGATGAGGAAGGACGGGAAGGTGTGCGCGATCGGCCGCAGCCCGGCCAGCGCGAGCCCGCCGGTGACGCTGATGAGCAACTGCTCGCGGATGCCGACGTTGATGACCCGGTCCGGGTGCCGGGCGGCGGCCGGGGCGAACTGGTCGGCGCTGATGACGGCCAATACGACCGCGAGCCGCTCATCGGTGTCCAGCAGCTCAGAAGCGGTGGCGATGAAGCGTTCCCGCATGGTTTCCATGACGTGCTCTCCTGCCGGACGGTCAGTACTTGGGTTCGACGACGGCGATGACGGCGTGCGGCCGGCCGGGGTGGGGGGCGGTCAGGGCAGCCTCGATGGCGGCGTGGTCGTGGCCGTCCACGGTCCGCGCCGACCAGCGATCCCGGTCGAACCGGGCGGCGATGCCGCCCGGCCAGCCGTAGGTGGACGACATGTTGTCGATCACGATGACGACCAGGTTCTCCAGGCCGACCGCGCCAGCGAAGGCGATCGCCTCGTGGCCAGACCCCTCGTCCAGCTCGGCGTCGCCGACCAGGGTGAACACTCGTGGCCGGCTCAGCCGGCGGCCGCGCAGGCCCAGGGCGACGCCAGCCGCCAGCGGCAGGCCGTGGCCCAGGGATCCACTGCTGATCTCGACACCCGGCAGCAGCACCCGGTCGGGGTGGTAGCCCAGCGGGGAGTCGAAGTTGCCAAATCCGGGCAGCAGGGCGGCATCGATGAAGCCCTTGGCCGTCAGTACCGCGTAGTACGCCATCGGGCCGTGCCCCTTGGACAGCAGGAAGCGGTCCCGCTCGTCGTCCCCGAGGTCGCACGGGTCGACGTTGAGGACGCGGTCATAGAGGACCCACAGCACATCCAGGGTGGAGGTGGCGGCGGCGTCGTGCTTCTCGTCGCCGGTCATCAGCGACATCAGCCGGTGCAGGTCGCCGTATCCGAAGGTGCCGGGGGTCCGGGCCAGGTCCGTTGTTTCCATGTTCCCATGCTGCAACTTAAAGTCCACTTGAAGTCAAGCCAGTACACTGGCGGCCGTGAGTGCACTGCCGGGCCGGCTGACCATCGGTGAGCTCGCGGCGCGCAGCGGCCTGGCCGCCTCGGCGCTGCGCTATTACGAGGAGCTCGGTCTCATCAGCTCCGAGCGCACCGCCGGCGGCCAGCGCCGCTACGCCCGCGCGACGCTGCGGCGGGTGGCCTTCGTGCGGGCGGCGCAGCAGGTGGGACTCAGCCTGGAGGAGGCACGCCACGCGCTGGCCCGGCTGCCGGATGAGCGGACCCCGACCAAGGCGGACTGGAACCGGGTCTCGGGGACCTGGACCCGCCGGATCGACGAGCGCATCGCTGAGCTAGAGCGGCTGCGCGCCACTCTCAACAGCTGCATCGGCTGCGGCTGCCTCTCGCTGCGCACCTGCCGCCTCACCAACCGGGACGACGCAGCGGCCAGCCGCGGTGCCGGCGCCCGCTGGCTGCTCGGCGACACCCCACCCCGGACCGCACCGCCAGTCGCCCCGTCGGCCCGAACGCGATAGCTGCCGAACCACGCTCGCGCGATGTCCCGAAACGGGCAGATTTCAACGCCGCTTTCATCCGGCGTCTGCCGGCGGGCCCATGTCACCAGGCATGGACGCTGGGTGGCCGCTGCGGCGGCGGCCGGGCCTTGGACGGACGGCTCGGTGGCTCCTAACATCCTCGGCAGCGTGCGTTCGGGACAGGGCTTGTCGGCACGGACTGGTGCTCCGCAATGGATGCCCTGGCGGCGGGGGGCGTGCGCGTGACCTGCCCCCGCTCCGGTCTTGGAGGAACGTTCGTGAGATTCCCGGTGCACAGCCTGCGGCCCACCTCCCGCGCAGTGGTCCGCCCGCTAGTTGTTAGCGCTCTCATTGCGGGAGCCGGCTTCATCGCCGTCCCGGCAGCATTAGCCGCCACTGTCGCGCCGGCGTCCTCGCAGAGCACGGCGGCCGCGGCCCCGATGCTGGCGACCGGCGACAGCCGGAGCGTGAGCCAGCCGACCCGGCCCGCCGCCTGCACCACGCTGAGCGCCACCCTGGCCACCAGCAACGAGCAGTTCAGCAGCAGCGCCGAGACGACCCCGCCCGATACGTCAAGGATCCAGTCCGCCCTGAACAGTTGCAGCGGCTCCGGCCAGGCCGTCGTACTGGCGCCGAGCGGCAGCAACAACGCCTTCCTGAGCGGCCCGCTGACCTTGCCGGCCAGCGTCACCTTGCTGATCGACGACGGCGCCACCCTGTACGCATCCCGCAACCCGGCCAACTACCAGGTGTCCGGGAAGGCGGCCTGCGGCACGGTGGCCTCCACCGGCAACGGCTGCAAGCCGTTCATCAACGTCACCGGGTCCAATGCCGGCATCATGGGAACGCAGGGCTCGGGCGGCGGCCAGGGCGCCATCAACGGCCGGGGCGACCAGGACATCCTGGGCACGAGCGGCAGCTGGTGGACCCTCTCGCAGACCGCGAAGACCGACGGCAATGACCAGAACAACCCGCGGCTGATCGAGGCGCACGGCGTCAACAGCTTCACGGCCTACGACGTGGACCTGATCAACGCCCCGTTCTTCCACCTCTACTTCGAGGGCGGCAACGGGCTCACCGTGTGGGGAATCCGGATCAAGACCCCGGCCACGGCGCGGAACACCGACGGCATCGACCCGGACAGCGCGACGAACGTCACCGTCAACAACTCCTACATCCAGGACGGCGACGACGGGATCGCGATCAAGACCAACTCGGGCGCCGCGTCGAACATGACGATCGAGAACAGCCACTTCTACGGCACGCACGGGATAGGGATCGGCAGCCAGACCCAGTACGGAGTCACGAACATCCTGGTCGCCAACAACACCGTCAGCGGGGTGGACAGCGCCGGGAACGTGAGCGGCGACAACAACGGCCTCCGCATCAAGACCACCTCCAGCGAGGGCGGCACGGTCAGTACGGTGACCTACGACAACACCTGCCTGACCGGCGTCAAGCACGCGCTGGAGTTCAACCCGTTCTACTCCACCGGCAACGGCTCGACCACGCCCTTCTTCACCAGCATCGTCGTCAACGGCCTCAAGGCGGTCAGCTCGGCGTCCAGCGCCCAGTCGGTGCTGGAGGGCTACAACTCCTCGCATCTGCTCGGGCTGACCCTGGAGAACGTCAGCCTCGACGCGACCAGCACGTCCGCTGAGTACGCCAGCATCGGCAGCTACAACAGCAACATCACCGCATCGGGCACCGACGTGACGGTCACCGCCATCAGCGGCAGCGGCAGCGTGCCGTCCTGCACCTTCCCCAGCTACCCAGGCCTGTAGGCGCAGCCCGGACCAGAGAGGCATCACCATGACTGATTCAGCTACCTCCCGGCCGCCGCTCGGCAGGCGCGAGTTCCTGACCCGGACCGCCGCGGGCGGCCTTGTCATCGGGCTGGGCGCGAGCGCCGCGGGTGCCGTGGCGGCCGCGGCCCCGGCGGGCGCGGCAACTGCCTTCGGCTATACCAACAGCGGCGGCTACTACACGGTAAGCACCGGCGCCGGCCTGACGTTCAAGATTCATCAGAGCACCGGCGGCATGACATCGCTGAACATCAACGGCACCGAGCTGCAGCCGTCCGGGACCAACGAGTCGCACGTCGAATCCGGTATACCCAGCCCCACCGTGAGCGCGCAGCAGACCGGGAATTACATCATCATCACCGTGTCCACCAGCGCTTGGTACGGCAGCGGCACACTGCGCCACTACTACGTGGCGGCCAGCGGGCAGAACAACATCTACATGGCCACCTACGTGGGCTCCGCCGGGGAAGTGCGCTGGATCCAGTACCTGAACCGCAGCATCCTGGCCAGCATCAACACGCCGTCGGATGTCAACGGCGGAACGGCGATCGAGTCCGCCGACATCGACCTGGTCAACGGCCAGACCCGGTCAAAGTACTACTCGAACCGCCAGGCCAAGAATTTGACGCCGCGCGGGGTCACCGGCAGCGGCCTCGGCGTCTACATGGCCTACGGCACCCGGGAGAGCAGCTCAGGCGGCCCCTTCTTCCGCGACATCGAGCAGCAGGGCACCAGCGCCTCGGTGGAGGTCTACAACTACATGTGGTCGGGCCACAATGACACGGAGGCCCAGCGGCTCGGCGTGCTGTACGGCCCGTACGCGCTGATGGTCGGCGGCACGTCCACGCCGGCCGCGCCGGACATGAGCTTCATGTACAACTTCGGTTTCACCGGCTCGGTCGCCGCCTCCGGGCGCGGCTACGTGGTCGGCGCGGCCTCCGGGGTGACGTCCGGAGCGGCCATCACAGTGGGCTGGGCCAATGCCGCCGCGCAGTACTGGGCGGTGCCCGGATCGAACGGTGATTTCTCCAGCCCGCTGATGAAGCCCGGCAGCTACACCCAGACCCTGTACCAGGGCGAGCTGGCGGTCGCCACCCGGACCGTGACGGTGACCGCCGGGGGAGCGACCACCGGCCAGAACATCACCTCGGCCTGGCTCACGCCAGCGTCGCCGGTATTCCGGATCGGCACCTGGGACGGCACCCCCAGCGGGTTCCTGAATTCAGCGAACCTGACGTCCATGCATCCCTCGGACACGCGGAACGCGAGCTGGGGGCCGGTCACCTACACCGTGGGCAGCAGCAGCGCGGCGCAGTTCCCCTCGTACCAGTGGAAGGCCATCAACAACCCCAGCACGGTCAGGTTCACGCTGAGTTCCAGCCAGATCGCGGCCCGGACGGTGCGGATCGGCATCACCGCCGCCTACGCCGGCGGACGGCCGCAGATCACTGTTAACAACTGGACGTCGGCCGGGCCGGCCGCGTCCACCCAGCCGAATTCCCGCAGCCTGACCATCGGCACCTACCGGGGAAACAACGCGCTCTACGCGTTCGCCGTCCCGGCCAGCGCCTTCGTCACCGGGACCAACACGATGACCATCACCGTCATCAGCGGCTCAGCCGGCCTCGGCGGATACCTGAGCCCCGGCTACAGCTACGACTGCGTCGAGATGTACTGAGGCGGCAGCGGGCGGGCCGGTCCGACCGGCCCGCCCGCAGAGCCCGCCCGTTGACCGGCAGCCGCCGCATTCGTAGCGTAAGGTCATATATGAGATGCCATACGGGATACGCACGTCAGTGAGCCAGCCCGTGCCGGCCGCGGGCCAGTTGTTCGCCGATGGCGTGTCAGGTGCCGTGCCGCCCCGGACCGTCGCGGTGCTCGACGCCATCAAGCACGCGATCCTGGCCGGTGAGCTGCAGCCCGGCCAGGCCCTGGTGGAGACGGAACTCGCGCACGCCCTGGGCGTGTCCAAGACGCCGGTCCGCGAGGCGCTGAAAACGCTGGCCGGAGCCGGCCTGGTGACCATGAGCCCGTATCGCGGCGCGGCCGTGCGCGCGATCGACAGCGAGACCGCCTCGGCCATCTACGACATGCGGCTGCTCCTCGAACCTGAGGCGGTCCGCCGCTCGGTGGACCGCGGCGGCGGCTGGGAGCAGGCCCGGCGGGCCCTGCAGCGGGCCGACGAGGCCGCCGACCGGGCGCAGCGCAGCCTGGAGAACCGGGACTTCCACCGCAGCATGTACCTGGCGTGCGGAAACCCGCTGCTCGTCAGCACCCTGGACGACTTGCGGGATCAGACCGCGCTGGTATCGGCGGCGGCGTGGCGGCAGGAGCCCTCCTGGCAGCAGGAAGCCCGCGAGCACCGGGCCATCCTGGACGCCGCGCAGGCCGGTGACTCCGGCCGGGCCGCCACCCTGCTGCGCGCGCACATCGGCGGCTTCTCCGCACGTCATTTCGCCCCGCCCCACCCGCCGACCGCAGGGACCGCCGATGCGCCTTGACCCGACTGCCGCCGACCAGATGAAGGCCGCCCTGGCCACGGTGGCGGCCATCCCGGTCACGCCGTTCGGCCCGGACGGCGCGATCGACTGGGCGACCCATGCCAGCCTGATCAGGCGCATGATCGACGGCGGCATCACGGTGATCACGCCGAACGGCAACACCGGCGAGTTCTACACGCTCACCTCCGGCGAGTGCCGGGCCGCGACCCGGTCGGCGGTGGACGCGGCGGACGGCCGGGCCGAGGTGCTGGTCGGCGTCGGCCACGACATCCCGGCCGCCATCGCCGCGGCGGAAGACGCCCGCGACGCCGGCGCCCGCATGATCATGATCCACCAGCCGGTCAGCCCGTATCTGTCGGCTGACGGCTGGGTCGATTACCACCAGGCCATCGCCGACGCGGTGGCCGACCTCGGTGTCGTGCTCTATCTCCGCGACACCCGGGTCAGCGGGCGGCACATCCGCAGGCTGGGGGAGTTGTGCCCGAACGTCGTGGCCGTCAAGTACGGGGTGCGTGACCCGGTGCAGTTCGCCTCGGCCGCCCGCGACGCCGGCCTGGACCGGTTCACCTGGCTGGCCGGGCTGGCCGAGCTGACCGCGCCCAGCTGCTGGGCCAGCGGCGCCCGCGGCTTCACGTCCGGCCTCGTCAACGTCGCGCCGCAGCTCGCGCTCGGCATGCTCGACGCCATGCGCGGCAATGACCTCGCCGCGGCCATGAAGCTGTGGGACCTGTGCCGCCCGTTCGAGGAACTGCGGGCGGCGGATTCCTCGGCTGACAACGTCAGCGTCGTCAAGGAGGCCCTGGCCCAGATCGGGCTGTGCCGCCGGGATGTGCGGCCGCCCAGCCGGACCCTGCCGGCGGCGGAGCGGGCTCAGGTCGCGGCGGTCCTCGCGAGCTGGGGCATGGCCCCGGACCAGGAAGCAGCACGCCAGGAGGCAGAGCGATGACCAGGACACCCGAGGAATTGCGCAGCAATGCGTGGTTCGGCGGCGAGGGCATGCGCGCCTTCAGCCACCGGTCACGGATGCGGCAACTGGGCCTTGGCTCGCAGGAGCATCTCGGCAAGCCGGTCATCGCGATCCTCAATACCTGGTCCGACATCAACCCCTGCCACATGCACCTGCGTGAGCGGGCCGAGCAAGTCAAGCGCGGAGTGTGGCAGGCGGGCGGCTTCCCGGTGGAGTTCGGTGTCGCCACGCTGTCGGAGACCTTCCAGAAGCCGACCCCCATGCTGTACCGCAACCTGCTGTCGATGGAGACCGAGGAGCTGCTGCGCTCCTACCCGGTGGACGGCGCGGTGCTGATGGGCGGCTGCGACAAGACGACGCCCGCGCTGGTCATGGGGGCCGCCAGCATGGGCCTGCCCGCCATCTTCGTCCCGGCCGGCCCGATGCTCCGCGGCAATTACCGTGGCACCACCCTCGGCAGCGGCACCGACTTGTGGCGGTTCTGGGACGACAAGAAGGCCGGCCTGATCGGCGAGTGCGAGCTGGCCGACCTGGAATGCGGCATCGCCCGGTCGCCCGGCCACTGCATGACCATGGGCACCGCCTCGACGATGACCTCCGCTGCGGAGGCGCTCGGCCTGACCCTGCCCGGCGCCGCCTCCATCCCCGCGGTGGACTCCGCGCACTACCGGATGGCTGCCGCGAGCGGCAGCCGGATCGTTGACATGGTCTGGGATGACCTAACGATCAGTCGGCTGCTCACCCGGGAAGCGTTCGAGGACGCGGTCGCCACCGTGCTCGCCCTCAGCGGGTACACGAACGCGGCCATCCACCTCATCGCCATGGCCGGCCGGTGCGGGGTCACGCTCACCCTGGATGACTTCGACGCGATCTCGCGGCGCATCCCGGTGCTCGCGAACATCCGGCCCAGCGGCGCTTACCTGATGGAGGACTTCTACTACGCGGGCGGCCTGCCCGCGCTGCTCGCCCAGCTCGCCCGCGTGCCGGGTGCGCTGCACCTGGACCGGGTCATGGCGGGCGGCCAGTCACTCGGTGAGCAGCTGCGCGGCGCGATCGTGCACAACGAGGACGTGATCCGGTCCCCGGACCGGGCGCTGTCGGCCGAGGCCGGGCTGGCCGTGCTGCGCGGCAACCTCGCCCCCGACGGCGCGGTCATCAAGCACATCGCCGCGGACCCGGCGCTGCTCAAGCACACCGGCCCCGCGGTGGTCTTCGACAACTACCCGCAGATGCAGCAGCAGATCAACGATCCCGCGCTGGGCATCACCGCCGACTCCGTGCTGGTGCTGCGCAGCGCAGGCCCCCGGGGCGGGCCTGGCATGCCCGAGTACGGCATGCTGCCCATCCCCGACTACCTGCTTAGCCAGGGCGTGCGGGACATGGTCCGGATCTCCGACGCCCGGATGAGCGGCACCAGCTATGGCGCGTGCGTGCTGCACGTGGCGCCCGAGTCGTTCGTCGGCGGCCCGCTCGCCCTGGTGCGCACGGGTGACCGGATCACCCTCGATGTGCCGGAGCGGTCACTGCGCCTGGAAGTGGACGACGTCGAGATGAGCCGGCGGCGCGACGCATGGCAACCGCCGCCGCCCCGGTTCGAGCGCGGCTACGGCTCGCTGTACAGCGAGCACGTGACGCAGGCCGACCAGGGCTGCGATTTCGGGTTCCTGGCCAGGCCCGGACGCAACCCCGAGCCAGATCCCCGCTGACTGGGCAAGTTCCCTGGGCAATCTCCCGAACGCGGCCCCCGCCGCCCGACCGCAGGAGGTAGTTCCATGCCGAACGACTTCAACCGCCGCGCCATGCTGCGTTTCTCGGCCCTGGCCGGAGCAGGCGCGCTCACCGCGCCGTTATGGGCCGCAGGCCCGGCGGACGCGTCAGCCCGGGCCCGGTCCGCCGCCCAGGCCCGGTCGGCCGGCGCCGGATCCCGGGGCGGGCCGCGATCCGTGGCGGATCAGGCGGCCGACCGCATCGTCGCCGCGGTGCAGCGGCCGCGGTTCGCCCGGCGGGTCTTCCCGGTCACCCGCTTCGGCGGCGTGGGTGACGCCGCGACCGACTGCACAGCCGCGTTCGCCGCGGCCATCAGCGCGTGCCACGCCGCGGGCGGCGGCCACGTCACTGTCCCGGCCGGCACCTTCTTCACCGGCGCTATCCACCTGCTCAGCCATGTCGACCTGCATCTGGAGCAGGGCTCGACCATCCTGTTCAGCCAGGACCCCAACGCGTACCTGCCGGTCGTGTTCACCCGCTGGCAGGGCATCGAGCTGATGAACTACTCACCGCCCATCTACTGCTACGGCCAGCGGAATGTCGCGATCACCGGCCAGGGCGTGCTCGACGGCCAGGCCGACGCGAATCACTGGTGGAACTGGAAGAGCCTGGAGACGGCCGACTTCACCCTGCTGGAGACGATGGCCGACAACGCCGTCCCCGTGGCGCAGCGGGTGTTCGGCGCGGGGCACTTCCTGCCGCCGCAGATGATCCAGCCCTTCAGCAGCGAGAACGTGCTCATCCAGGGCGTCACGGTGCAGAACTCGCCGTTCTGGCACCTGAACCCGAACCTGTGCCGCAACGTCACGGTCGAGGGCATCACGGTGAACTCGTCCGGGCCGAACACGGACGGGTGCGATCCCGAGTCCTGTGATGGCGTCGTCATCGACGGGGTGACCTTCAACACCGGCGACGACTGCATCGCCATCAAGTCCGGCCGGGACACCGACGGGCGCCGGATCGGCGTGCCGTGCCAGAACGTGGTCATCCAGAACTGCGATTTCGCCAACGGGCACGGCGGCATCACGGTCGGCAGTGAGATGACCGGCGGCGTGCGGAACGTCTACGCCCGGGACCTGACCATGAACAGCGCCAACCTGGCCGCCGGTCACCGGATCAAGACGAACTCGCTGCGCGGCGGTTTCGTCGAGAACACCAACGTGTACCGGATAGACGCGGGCACCATCGGCGGCCCCGTGCTGCTGATCGACGCCAACTACAACGCGCAGACCGGCGACTTCCCGCCGGCCGTCACCGATATCAACCTCACCGGCTGGACGGTCGCCGACGCGGCGGAAGGCTGGCAGATCGCGGGCGAGCCCACCGACCCGATCGGCACCGTCACGCTCACGGACGTCACCATCGCCACCGCGACGGGCCCGAATACGGCCACGGACATCTCCGACCTCGTCCTGGATAACGTCACCATCAACGGCGTTGCGGTCACGTCGTGAACGGGGCGGCGCAGCACACGATGCACCTGCTTCGCGTCCGCGCCCGCGTCGGTGGCGTGGCCGTGGCTGTGCTGGCGATGGCCGCCCTGGCCACCCCGGCGTGGGCGTCAGCGTCCGGGGTCGCGGAATCCGGCCAGCACCGTGTCCTGGTGGTGGCGCAGGATGGCAGGCCCGGGCATTTCGCCAGCGTGCAGGCGGCCATCGACGCGGTGCCGCCGGGCGGCCGGACCCCGGTGAGCATCCTCATCGAGAAGGGAACGTACTGGGGCCAGGTGTACGTGCCGGCCTCGAAACCGGACATCACCCTGCTCGGGGCCACCGGCGACCCGCGGGACGTCACCCTCGTGGATGACATCGCGCACGGCACCATCGCGCCCAACGGCAACCAGTACGGGACCGATTGCAGTGCCACGGTGTCGGTCGCCGGCAACGGGTTCTCCGCTTACGGCATCACCTTCCAGAACTCATTCGATCCCACCGCCAACCCGCAGATCACCTCGCCTCAGGCGGTGGCGGTGAAGACCGTCGCCGACCGGGCGGTGTTCGCCCATGACCGGTTCCTCGGCATCCAGGACACCGTGTTCGCCAGCTCATACGCCGACCCCTTCACGCCGGACCAGTGCTTCGCCGCAGGCGGGCCGCCAGCCACCTCGCCGCCGGGCAGCACCGACCCGCCGCCCGCCCGGCAGTTCTACTACGACGACTACATCAGCGGAGATGTCGACTTCCTCTGCGGGTCAGGCACCGCCGTGTTCGACCGCGACACGATCGACATCCTCGGGCACCCGGGCGGGACCGTCAGCGCCCCCGATACCGGCCTGGAGCAGCCGTACGGATACCTCGTCATCGGCAGCCGCATCATCAACAGCAACGGGAGCCTGGCGGCCGGCCGTTACTACCTGGGCCGGCCCTGGCAGCACACCGGGGTCACCAGCCCGGTCGGCCAGATCACCATCAGGAACACCTGGCTGGCCGCGGCGATCAATGCCGGGCAGTGGCAGAACTGGTCCAGCCCGCCTTTCCCGTGGCAGGACGCCCGCTTCTACGAGTACCAGAACGCCGGACCGGGCGCGGCCGGCGTCGCGGCCGACGTGCCGCAACTCACCCCCGCCGAGGCCGCGCAGTACACCGTGGCCAGCTACCTCGGCGGGTGGATCCCGCGGCGATCGGGGGCGGGATGATCCGGCTGGATGGCCGGTGGCGGTGACCGCGTAGTGTCGATTGGCGTGCCGACGATCCTGATAACGGGCGGGTCCGGCCGGATCGGGTCCATGCTGCGGACCCGGCTGGCCAGGCCCGGCCGGACGCTGCGCCTGCTGGATGTGGTTCCGCCGCCCGCCGTGCCCGGCGGGCCGGCCGGAGCGGCCGAGGAGGTCGTCCTGGCCTCGGTCACCGACCTCGCCGCGGTGACCGAGGCCAGCGCCGGGACCGATGCCGTGATCCACCTCGCGGGCCTGGCGGGCGAGGCTCCGTGGGACAAGATCATGGAGATCAACATCCAGGGCGCCTATGCCGTGTTCGAGGCGGCCCGCCGCGCCGGGGTGCCCAGGGTGGTATTCGCCTCGTCCAACCACGCGGTCGGGTTCACCCCGCGGTCGGACTTCCCCGTCCCTGACTACGCTTTTCCGGCGCCCGACACCTACTACGGGGTGTCCAAGGTCGCGGCCGAGGGCCTCGCCGCGCTGTACCACCACAGGTACGGGCTGGACATGATCTGCATCAGGATCCTGAGCTGCGCCGAGCGGCCGACATCCGTCCGGGCGCTGTCCACCTGGCTGTCGCCGGACGACACCGGGCGGCTGTTCGAGGCGTGCCTGTCCGCGGACCGGCCCGGCTTCCGGGTGATCTTCGGGGTGTCGGCCAACACCCGGGGTGGCTGGGTGTCGCTGGCGGAGGCGCGGGCCCTTGGCTATCAGCCCCGCGATGACGCGGAGGCGTACGCCGCTGACGTGATTGCCGCCGCGGGCCCGGCCGACCCCGCCGACCCGGTGCTGACCCACCTCGGCGGCGAATACACGCTGCCCGGCCTCGACGCCGACCACCTGACCTGACTGGCCCGCAGCACTGGCCCGCAGCACTGGCCCGCAGCACCGGGAGGGTCAGCCGCGAGGCCAGCCTGACCTGGCGACCCGGTCTTACCGGCCGAATATGATTACTTACGGTGATATGGTGAGTGAGAAGAGTAAGGACTCATACACTCCTGTCTCCATGACGAGCAGTTCGCGACTGCACTTCTGTCGAGCTTGCTGGGTAGGTGTGGACGGTGCGGACGCTGGCCAGAGTCGCGACTAGCGCACTTGTCGCTCTCTGCTTGGGGCTGGTGCTGGTGGCCGTGGCCGTGGCCTCCATCGGCATCCTGGGAACTCGCTCGTCAACGAGGCTGGGAAATGCGATCGCGGGCGACGAGCTGACCACTTCGACCGCGACGGGCCAGCTCGCTCACGACATGGGCGTGGCCTACGCCACCGGTGAGGAGGCATTTCTCACCTCCGACCCGGCCCGACGGTCAGGGCTTCTCGGTTCCCTGTACACCTGCCTCCTGCCCGCGGCCGACGCGCAGCTCTCCTATCTCGGGCGGCTGCACGCCGTCGATCCGCCCGCCGAACGCGCCGACATCGGGCGGCTCGTCCAGCAGTGGATCGTCGTCCGTGATCTCCTCAGCCCGGCGAATGTGGCGGCTCGTCCACCTGCCACGCTCGCCGCCCGGCTAGCGGCCGCCTTTCACCCGGTCAGCGCCCACCTTGACCGCCTGTTCCGAGTAGAGCAGCGGGACGGGAACAGTGACCAGGTGGACACGTCCGCCAGCGGGGCGCGGGCCACCTGGTTCATCGTCGGTGCCGCCGTCCTCGGGGTCATGATCGGCGTTCTCCTGCTGCTGTCCGGGATCCGCCGCATCCGCCGGAACCTGCAGCCTGGCCAGGACCAGGCCGAGTTCGCGGCCACCCTGCAGCTGGCCAACGACGAGGACGAGGCCCACCAGCTCCTGCAGCGCTACTTCGAGCGCACTCTCGCGGCGACCACCGCCGTGGTGCTCAACCGGAACAACAGCGCGGACCGGCTGGAGGCGGTTACCCCGCTGCCAAGCGGTTCGCCGCTGGAGGAGACCTTGACCGGCGCGGAGCCGCGTTCGTGTCTCGCAGTCCGGTCAGGCTGGACGCACCGCGAGAATGGCGGGCGGCCGGCCCTGCTCTCGTGCTCAGTGTGCGCCCCGTGCCCCGGTGCCTCGTCGTGCGTTCCGCTCACCGTCGGCGGCGAGGTGATCGGCTCCGTCCTGCTCAGCCGGCCGGCTCCCTACGCCGAGTCCGAGGAGCAGCGGATCCGCGACTCCGTCGGTCAGGCGGCGCCCGTCCTGGCGAACCTCCGCAACCTGGCCATCGCGGAGGTCCGCGCCGCGACCGACGGCCTCACCGGGCTGCCCAACAAGCGGGCGGCCACGGACACGCTGAAGCGGATTTTCGCGCAGGCCTCGGCGACGGGGTCGCCGCTCGCGCTGCTTCTCCTGGACCTCGACCACTTCAAGCAGATCAACGACCAGCGGGGCCATCCCGTGGGGGACCAGGTCCTCGCGAATGTCGGCTTGGTGCTGCGCAGCGTGCTGCGGTCCCGGGACTTCGCCAGCCGCAATGGCGGGGAAGAGTTCGCGGTCGTGCTCCCCGACACCAAGATCCCCGCGGCGCTCGAGATCGCCGCGCGTGTCCGGGCGGCGGTCGCCGAGATCTCCCTGCCGGGCACAGAGGTGTCGGTCACGGCCTCTATCGGTGTGGCCGGCTTTCCGGACCATGCCAGCACACTGGACCGGCTCGTACGGCTCGCCGACGCGGCGCTCTACACCGCGAAGCGGGAGGGCAGGAACCGTGTCGAACTGGCCGACGCGGCCGGCGTCGACGCCACGGCCGGCCATCCCGGGCCGTTGGCGAACGGCTCCGGGTCAGTGTCCGCGCCGAGCAGCCACGGAGATGACGCCGGAGGGTAGAAAACTCGCTGGTTGCTTTGGCGTCTGGGGGTCAGCGGTGGCGGACGGGCCCGCATTACGATGGACCACGGGGGACGGCAGACCCGGAGAAATCGCACGTCAATGTACTGACAAGGATCTATGTGGACACCAGGGACGTAATCCAGGGATATGACCCGCGCACCGGCAAGCCAGCCGGGGATCCGGTCGCCGAAACCACGGACGACGCCCTCGACCGGCTCGTCCAGGCGGCCGACGAGGCCGCGGGCCCCTGGGCACACGCCAGCCCTGCGGCCCGGGCGCGCGCGCTCGGCGCGGTGGCCGACGCGCTCGATGCCCGCGCCGCCGACCTGGTCGGGGTCGCGGACACGGAGACCGCGCTCGGCGTGACCCGGCTCACCGGTGAGGTGGCGCGGACCACCGGGCAGTTGCGCCTGTTCCGCGACGTGCTGGCGGACGGCGGCTACCAGGACGTGATCATCAGCCCGCCGGCTGACGGAGTGCCTGGCCTGGCCCGGATCAAGCGCCCGGTCGGGCCGGTCGCGGTGTTCGCGGCATCCAACTTCCCGTTCGCGTTCTCGGTCGCGGGCGGCGACACCGCGTCGGCGCTTGCCGCCGGCTGCCCGGTGCTATTGAAGGCACACGAAGGCCATCCGCAGACCTCGGTGCTGACCGGGCAGATCGTCGCGGCAGCCCTGGCCGATGCGGGCGCGCCGTCCGGTGCCTTCGCCGTCGTGCAGGGCGTGCCGGCCGGGATCCGGCTGCTCAAGCATCCAGCGATCCGCGCTGCCGGGTTCACCGGTTCCACCCGGGGCGGCCTCGCGCTGGCCAGGATCTGCGCGGAGCGCCCGGTCCCGATCCCGTTCTTCGGTGAACTCGGCTCGGTGAACCCGGTTGTCATCCTGCCCGGCGCGGCGGCGGCCCGGCCGGGCACCATCGCCGCCGGGTACGCGGGGTCGCTCACCCTGGGCGCCGGGCAGTTCTGCACGAATCCGGGCTTGCTGTTCATCCCGGCCGGTCAGGGCCTGCGCACGGCCATCGCGGAGGCGGTGGGCGCCAGTGCCGGCGCTCCGATGCTTTCCGAGCGGATCCACGATTCCTACACCGAGGCGGTCGCGGACCTGGCCGGCCAGGCGTCCGTGCAGCCGCTCGCCGTCGGGCAGCCGGGTGAGGGACCCTGGGCGGCCACGCCGCAGGTGTTCCAGACCAGCCTGGCCGACTTCGCGGCCGGGCTGCCGTCACTGGCCCAGGAGCGGTTCGGGCCAGCTGGCCTGGTGATCACCTACCAGGCGCTGGATGACCTGCTGGCCGTGCTCGCCGTGCTGGGCGGAAACCTGACCGGGGTGCTGCACGCGGATGAGGGCGCTGCGGACGACATGTCGGCCGCGCGGCAGGTAGCTGACGTCTTCGCTCGTACCGCGGGGCGGGTGGTCTTCAATGGCTGGCCGACCGGGGTGGCAGTCACCTGGGCCCAGCACCATGGCGGCCCATGGCCGGCCACGACGGCGCCCGGCTACACGTCGGTGGGCGCGACGGCGATCCGCCGTTGGCTCATCCCGGTCGCCTACCAGGACTTCCCCGCTGACCTGCTCCCCGAGACACTGCGGGACCGGGGCAGCCAGGCCGCCCGGGGCGCGGATTCCTAGTGCGGCTGTCGGCGAACCTCTACCCGTGGGACGTGGACGGGGACCCGGGGGCCGCTGACCGGATAGCCGGGCTGGGGCTGAGCGAGGTTACCCTCGCGGCCGCGTACCACGCGGTGCGGGCGGTGACTCCGCACCACCCACGGCACCGGATCGTGACGCGGGACGCCGCCGTGCACTACCGGATGGACCCGGGCCGATGGCGGGCCGCGCGGCTGCGGCCGGCCCAGGCCGAATCGCCTGGATCCTTCGAGCGGGCCGCCGCGCCGCTCCGGGCGGCGGGCATCAGGGTCACCGCGTGGGCGGTGCTCACCCACAATGCGCGGCTCGGCGCGGGCGATCCGTCCTGCACGGTCGAGAACGCTTTCGGGGACAGCTATCCCTGGGCGCTGTGCGCCGGCTCGCCCGCTGTCCGTGACTACGCCGCGGCCCTGGCGGCCGAGGTCGCCTCGCTCACCGAGGCCGACGCGGTTGAACTGGAAGCCTGCGGCTGGTACGGATTCGATCATCTCAGTGCGCACGACAAGGCAGCGGGGATCGCCGGGACCGGAGCCGGATGGCTGCTGTCGGTCTGCTTCTGTGCCGCCTGCGGCCAGGCGTACCTCGCGGCGGGAGCGGACCCGGCGGAGTTGCGCGCCGCTGTCCGCTCGGCAGCGGACCATATCCTGGCCGGTCGCGGCGACCAGCCCGATGCGGGCCCCGGAGATCCCGGCCTCCTGGCCGGTGACACGGCCGCCGTGCTGCTGGCCACCCGGGCCGCGCTGGCCCGGCGGTTCCTGTCCGAGGTGATCGCGGCGGTCCGCGACGCGGCGCCCGGCAAGCCGGTCCTGGTGCACTCCCACCCCAACCCGCGGGCGACGGGAGCCAACCCCGGCTACGACCCGGCTGTGCTGCTGCGCCCCGGCGGCGCCGACGGCATCGTGCTGGCCTGCTGGGATCCCGGTACGGCCGCCGCGCACGTCGCCCGGGCCGCTGCGGCTGCCCCGCCCGGTGCCCGCATCGCGGCCTCCCTGCTCGCCGTGGCCGGCCTGGGCGGTCAGCCCGGGACACTCATCGAGCAGGCCGGAGCAGTTCACCGGGCCGGCGCCACCGAGCTACGGCTCTACCACGCCGGTCTCGCCGCCCCGTCTGACCTGGCCGCCATCGGCTCGCTGTGCCGGGCCTGGAGCTGACGAGGCGGCATCAGCTATTGCGGCTGCGCGATGTTCAGCCGGCGGTCGGTGCCGGCCCAGGCCAGGATCAGCTGGCCGTGGTGGCTGCATATCGCGGGCGCGTGGTTGCTCCGCGCCC
>CAYPQM010000032.1:9271-19291 GCA_964412845.1 uncultured Streptosporangiaceae bacterium | reverse complement strand
GACCGGTGCGGCCGACCAGCCGCCGTCCGCGGTGAGCAGGTTGATGTGCCGGTCGCTGCCGGTCCAGGCGAGGATCAGCTGGCCGTGGTGGCTGCATATCGCGGGCGCGTGGTTGCTCCGCGCCCCCTCCAGCCGGACCGGTGCGGCCGACCAGCCGCCGTCCGCGGTGAGCAGGTTGATGTGCCGGTCGGTGCCGGTCCAGGCCAGGACCGGGCGGCCGTGCTCGGAGATCGTGACCGATGGCGACTCGGTGCTGCGCTCCTTGAGGATGACGGGGCCGGCGGGTGACTGAGGATCGGCGGCCAGCACGTTGAGCGCCCGGTTGCTGCCGGTCCAGGCCAGGTAAAGCTGCTCGGCCGACCCGGCCAGCGACGGGGGCAATGCGACAGTCGTCGTTGTCGGCGCCTGATTCTGGCCCGACGAAGCCGTTGTCACCTGCTTATAGCTGCGCTGAGCCAGCCGTTGCTTGGCCAGGAGCGCACGTCCGTCGGCGGATGACGCCAGGTTCAGGTACATGTCAGTCCCGGTCCAGGCGACATACAGCTGATCACGCCAGCTGAGCACCGCACACGCCGCCGAGGACTTCTCATCCAGCCTCACGCCGACTGACATCGGAATGCACCGCCCGTTCTGCCCCAGTTCTGGTCACAGGCCTACCTGGCGATGGCCGGACGCAAACCCGCCGCGACCGCCAACCCTGACTGGCTGGTGGCCATCGGGCGTTCGCGTTAAGGGCTTTTAACGAGATTATTTCTGGTTTGTTTCTGCGTCAGGTCCTGGCTGTCCGCTGCCGCCAAATCTATGTTGTGCGGGAAACCATTGTTCACCGCGTCCGCGCCCGCAGCGCCGCCGGTGCAGCAGGTCTCAGGGAGGCGTCGTGCACGTGCTTCGGGCAACGTCAGGTCTGAGCAGAGCACGGATCGTCGCACTGGCGGTGGTCACCGCCGCGGCATCCCTGGTCGCCGCGGCCGGGATCGCCCGGCCGGCCGCAGCCGCCTCGGCCGCCTGCCCGTGGGTGGGCTCCAGCGCGCCCATCCCGCAGCGGGTCAGCCAGCTGCTCGCCCGGATGAGCACAACGCAGAAAGTCTCCCTGCTCACCGGGGCCAGCGGTTCCAGTTACGTCGGCTTCACGCCCGCCATCGGGTCGCTGTGCATCCCGGCGATGAACCTGGAGGACGGCCCGGCCGGGGTGGGCGACGGGATGAGCGCTGTCACCCAGCTACCCGCGCCGGTGGACGCCGCGGCGACCTGGGACACCTCCGCCGAGCAGCTGTACGGTCAGGTGATCGGCTCGGAGCAGGCCGCCAAGGGCAGCACCATCGACCTCGGGCCGACCATCAACATCGTGCGCGACCCCCGCTGGGGGCGCGCCTTCGAGTCGATCGGCGAGGACCCGTATCTCAACGGGACGCTCGGCGCCGCCGACATCCAGGGCGTCCAGTCGACCGGCGTGATGGCGCAGGTCAAGCACCTCGCGGTGTACAACCAGGAAACCAACCGCAACACGCCGTCCGACAACGCCGTCGTCAGCACCCGCGCTGAGCAGGAGATCTACCTGCCCGCGTTCCAGGACTCCACAGCGCAGGGCGCCGCATCCTCGGTGATGTGCTCCTACAGCACCATCAACGGCAGCTACGCCTGCCAGAACCCCTACCTGCTGTCCACTGTGCTCCGCCAGCAGTTCGGCTTCGGCGGGTTCGTCACCTCCGACTGGGGCGCTACCCACTCCACCGCCGCCTCGGCCAACGCGGGCCTGAACCAGGACATGCCGGGCAGTGACGGATACTACGGCACCGCCCTGGCCAGCGCGGTCTCCTCCGGGTCGGTCACGGCGGCCACGCTCAACTCGCTGGTCACCCCGGTCCTCACCGAGATGTTCGGGTTCGGTCTCTTCGACGAGCCGCCGGCTGGCTCGCCGGCCCAGGCCGCCAGCACCGCCGCGCACGTCTCGGACGCGCTGCAGCTCGCCGAGGAGGGCACCGTGCTGCTGAAGGACAGCGGCAGCGTGCTGCCCCTCGCGTCGTCAGCGAAGTCCATCGCGGTCATCGGCACGGACGCGTCGTCCAGCCCGCTGACCGCCGGGGGCGGCAGCGCCGGCGTCAACTCCAGCGGGACCGTCACCCCGCTGCAGGGCATTACCGCCCGGGCGGGCAGCGGGATCACCGTCAGCTACAACGACGGGTCATCCGCCAGCTCCGCCGCATCGCTGGCCGCCTCCTCCAGCGCCGCCGTCGTCTTCGTGGGCAACAACGAATCCGAGGGCAGCGACCTGCCTGGCATTGACCTGTCCAGCGCGCAGAACTCGCTGATCTCCGCGGTGGCCGCCGCGAACCCCCGCACGATCGTGGTGCTCAATACCGGCTCCGCGGTGACGATGCCGTGGCTGTCCTCGGTCGCCGGGGTGCTGGAGGCCTGGTATCCAGGCCAGCAGGACGGCACGGCGATCGCGGCGCTGCTGTTCGGGGACGCCAACCCGTCCGGCCACCTGCCGGTCACCTTCCCGCAGTCGCTGTCCCAGGTCCCGGCGCACACAGCCGCGCAGTGGCCGGGCAGCGGCGGAACCGTCCAGTACTCCGAGGGCATCAACGTCGGCTACCGCTGGTACAACGCGAACAGCCTCACCCCGCTGTTCCCGTTCGGTTTCGGCCTGTCCTACACCAGTTTCTCGTTCAGCAACCTGACGGTGGGCACGCTGCCGAAGGGCGGCGCGGCGACCGTCACCGCTACCGTGACCAACACCGGTTCGCGGGCCGGCGCCGACGTCGCCCAGCTCTACGTCTCCGACCCGGCCGCATCCGGCGAGCCACCCCGGCAGCTTGAGGGCTTCGCCCGGGTGAATCTGCAGCCAGGCGGCAGCCAGGCCGTCTCGTTCCCGCTGACCCAGCGCAATCTCCAGTACTGGAACGCGAGCAGTAACGCCTGGGCGGTCGCCGCGGGCAGCTACGGTGTCGCGGTCGGTGACTCCGAGACGAACCTGCCGCTGTCCGGCACGCTGCCGGTCTCCTCGGCGCAGCTAGGCCAGCCACTGACCATCACCAGCCCCGGGCCGCAGGAGGGCATCGCCGGCACCGCGGTGTCCGTCCCGGTGTCGGCCACCGACACCACGAGCGGCCAGACGCCGACCTTCACCGCGACCGGGCTGCCCGCCGGGACCTCGATCTCCAGCTCAGGGACGATCACCGGCACCCCCAGCACGGCCGGGACCAAGACGGTCACGGTCACCGCGCACGACAGCGCCGGTGCGCTCGCCACCACCTCGTTCACCTGGACGGTGGCACCGTCTGGCTCCGGCATCGCGACCACGCCGCTGGTCGGGTACCAGGGGCTGTGCCTGGACGTGGCCGGCGACAGCAACGCCAATGGCGCCAAGGTCGAGATCTACACCTGCAACGGGACCAACGGGCAGCAGTGGACGGAAGAGGCGAACGGCACCGTTCACGCGGACGGCAGCTGCCTCGACGTGACTGGCGGCGGCACGGCGAACGGGACGCTGGTGGACCTGCAGGGCTGCAACGGCAGCGGCGCGCAGGTGTGGCAGCCGCAGTCGAATGGCTCGCTGGTCAACCCGCAGTCCGGCAAGTGCCTCGACGACACCGGCCAGTCGACGGCCCCCGGCACGCAGGTGCAGATCTGGAGCTGCAGCGGAGCGGCCAACCAGTCCTGGGTCTCGCCGGCTGGCTCGAGCGGCGGCACGACCGGTGCCACCGGCGCGATCGTCGGCTACCAGGGACTGTGCCTGGATGTGCGCTCGGCCAACAGCGCCGATGGCACCCCGGTGCAGGTCTACACGTGCAACTCCACCAGCGCCCAGTCCTGGACGACGCAGTCCGACGGCACGCTGCGGGCCCTGGGCAAGTGCCTCGACGTGACCGGCGGCGGCACCGCCAACGGGACACTCACGGACCTCTATACCTGTAACGGCACCGGCGCGCAGGTGTGGCAGCCGCAGTCGAACGGCTCGCTGGTCAACCCGTCCTCCGGCAAGTGCCTGGACGACACCGGCTCCTCCACCGCCCCCGGCACCCAGACCCAGATCTGGACCTGCACCGGCGCCGCCAACCAGTCCTGGACCCGGCCGTAGCCTCAACGCAGTCCCTGCGCCGCGGGGTTACCGGGCCGCGCTGCCGCCTGCGTTCCGGCATCGGCTGATGGTGACCGCTGATGGGGCCGGGGCCAGCCACGGGCTGATCACCCGCCTCGGCGGGAACCGGCCCGGCCGCTGCGGACAATAACGGGTGTCCTAGTCAGCATCCGAAGGGTTCCGCATGATGATACAGAGCCGGGTGAGCGCTGAAACCGGCGCGGCTGATGCCGAAGTCATCCAGCTTTCCCGGCATGAGCCCGAGGCATTCGAGATCCTGTTCCGCAGGCACGCAGGCCATATTCAGCGGTACGTGGTGCGCCGCCTCGGCGCGGATGCCGCCGATGACCTGGTGGCGGAGACGTTCCTGCTCGCCTTCAGGCAGCGGGACCGTTATGACATGGCGCGCGCCGACGCACGCCCATGGCTGTACGGGATCGTTACCAACCTCATCGGCAGCCACCGCAGGGCAGAGGTCAGGCAGTACCGCGCGCTGGCCCGCACCGGTACCGACCCGGTCACCGAGCCTTTCACCGACCGGGTGGACGCGGCGGTCAGCGCCGGCGCGGCGAACAAGCAGCTGGCCGCCGCGCTCGCCGGGCTGCCCGCGGCGCACCGCGACACGCTGCTGCTCGTGGCCTGGGGTGACCTGAGTTATGAGGAGGCAGCGGCGGCGCTGGGTGTCCCCGTCGGCACCGTGCGGTCGCGCCTGAGCCGGGCTCGAAGCAGGCTGCGCCGGGCCCTGGGCGATGCCGACCCGTCATCCACCAAGGAGGAGAACCAGGCATGAACGAGATGGACCTGTTGTCCCGCATGCGGGACGAGGTGCCGCTCGGCGTCTCGCCGCGCGCAGAGCACCTGTTCCGTACCGCCCTGCTTGAAAGCGATAATCCCGAGCGGCCAGCGGTGCCTTCGCGGCACTCCGGCCGGCGCAGAGCGCGGGTGGCCTGGCGGCCCGTCCTCGCGGTGTCGCTGACGGCCGCCGTCGCGGCGGCGGTCGTCGTCACGGTGCTGCCATCGCGCGGCCAGGCGCCGGCCGGCCACCAGGCGGCATCCGGCCTGCAGGCGCGCGGCCGGGCCCCGTCTGGCCAGCCGGCGTCGCCCGTGAAGCTACTCGCCGACCGCGCGGCAGCGGCCGCTCTCTCCGGACCGGACGTGCAGCCGGGCCAGTGGGTATACCGGGAGACCGAACTCTCAGGGAAAGCCGGCAAGTCGGAGAAGAACGGCTCCCAGGAACTGTGGTCCACCGCCGACGACAACACCGAGGCGAGTTACTACAACGGCAAGCTCAGCATTTATTACCGCGGCCGGAACTATGACGGGGTTCAGGGAGGGGTCGACTTCTTCCCGGAAGCTGTCGGCTACGACTCGCTCGGCTCGTTGCCGGCTCAGCCCGGTGCCCTCGTCAAGCGCCTGGCCGAAATCGGCGCCCGCTCGAACACCGGAGAACCCGCCGGGTGCTCGCAGAGCCGGTCTTCGTGCACCGCTTTCCTGGTGATCTCGGAGCTCCTGTCGAGTTACGTGATGCCTCCCGCGCTCACCGCGGAGATGTACCAGGCCCTCGGCGATATCCCGGGCGTGTCAGTCGTCTCTAACGTCGACGTAGCGGGGCAGCCCTGCACCGGCTTCCGCATCCCGCTCACGGGCGGCTACGTGGAACTCATCATCAACTCCTCCACCTACCAGTACGTGGCGACCCAAGGGTCGTTCCCGGGCGGAGTCCAGGGCAGCATTGTGGTCGCGAGCCAGGCGCTCGTCTCCGGCCCGGGCGTACGCCCCTAGCAATCTCCAGTAACGGAGATGCCGGACGGGCGGGGGCGACACCCTCGCCCGTCCGGTCTAGCGAGCCGGATGGCTCGATTCCGTGATGAGCAGGGCGACGTGCAGCGAGGCGCGCGACTCGGCGGTCTCCAGGCTGACCCCGAGGATGCGCTCGATGTGCCGGAGCCGGTCATACAGCGTCGGCCGGGCCAGTTGGGTGCGGCTGGCGGCCTCGGCCTTGTTGCCCCCGGTGGCCAGGTACGCGGCCAGCACCCTGGTCAGGTCGGTGCCGTGGGCGGCGTCGTAGGCGAGCAGCGGGCCGAGTTCGCGGTCCACGAACGTGGCCAGCCGGGCGTCACCGGCCAGCAGGCGCAGCAGGCCGCGCAGCCGCAGGTCGGCGAGCCGGTAATAGGGCCCGCCGTCGGCACCGGGCGGGGCCTGGGCGGCGGCGTCCGCGACCTGCTGGGCTTCGAGCAGCGACCGGCGTACCTCAGCCATGGACCCGGCCGGGGATCCGACGCCGATCACCGGATCGTCCTGCGCCGCGCCGCCTGCCTGCCGCGCGCGGTGCCGGAACCGCTGCCGCGCGGCGGAGCAGACCGCGCTGAGCACCACGTCGGGATCCACGTGATGATCCACCGACAGCAGCGCGGCGGCCCGGCCCTCGTCGAGCGAGCCGACCAGCGCTGGAATGCGCTCGCTGCGGCAGGCGTCGGCCAGGGCATCGGCCACCTCCAGCACCTGGGCGTGCGCGGACAGGCCCGACCCGGTGCTGCGGAATCTGATCACCGCGGTGAGCAGCCGCCGGCCGGTGACCGGGACGCCCAGCGCCCGGGCCCGCACCGCGGACTCATCGGGGTTCGCGTGGGCCTGGCTGAGGATGGCGCTGATCAGCGTCGCGTGCGCCTGTCGTTCCAGGCTCTCGTGCTGGCGGGTCAGCAGGCGGCCGAGCGCGAGGGTGGTCGCCGCCCGTTCCATCAGCGCGGTGTCGGTGCCACCTGGCCGGGCAGCGCTGGGCCGGGTGCTGCCCGGTTCACCGCCGCCCGGTTCAGCGCCCCGTTCGGTGTCGCAGACCAGGATGACCCGGCCCCAATCCTCGCCGCGCGCACCCACCATGGTGATCAGCCAGCCGGAGCGCTCGTCGTATCCGGTTCGGGCCGGCCGGGTCACCGCCCGGGAGCGGGCCTCGAAGCCGTCCAGCAGCCGGGCCGGATCGGCCCCGGCGGGCTCGCAGGCGAGCACATGATGGGACAGGTCTTCCAGGATCACCGGGCGCCCGGCCAGCAGCGCGGCCTGCCGGAGGATCTCGCCCGGGCCTGCGCCGGCCACCGCCAGGTCGGTGAACACCTCATGCAGGCGCGCCGCGGCCCGCAGCTCCGTCAGCTGGTCCTCGATGATCATCGCGTGGACGGCCTCGGTGATCGCGATGAACGCGACCTCCCGTTCGAAGACGATCAGCGGCAGCCCGTGATCGTCCGCCGCCTGGACGAAGCTCGCCGGCAGCCCGCCCGTGTACCGGCGGCCCAACTCGACGGCCAGGGCGCTCACCCCGATCCGGGCCAGGTCGGCGACGTACGCGTCCAGCAGGGCCGGTGCCTCAGGCAGCGCGATCCCGGTGGTCAGCACCAGCTCGCCGCCGCGCAGCAGCCGCGCCGCGTCGGCCAGCTCGATCGCGTGCACCCAGCGCACCGGCGCGCCGAGCCGCCCGGCTGCCGCCACGACCCGGGGCCGCCCGCCCCGCACGGCGTCGAGCGCGAGGATCTGGGCCACTGTCGGCAGCATCACGCCTCCCACGGCAGGCACTCTTACATAGTGTCAGGATTCAGCCAGAGAAACTGCCATCATGATGGCATCTGGACCAGGCAGACTGGGACCCATGTCAGAACTGCTTGAGCGTCACCGCCGCGTCATCCCCAACTGGGTCGCCCTCTACTACGACGACCCGCTGGAACTGGTCAGCGGCAGCGGCAGCCGCGTCACCGACGCCAGCGGCCGCAGCTACCTCGACTTCTTCTGCGGCATCCTCACCAACATGCTCGGCTACGACGTGCCTGAGGTCCGCGAGGCGATCCAGCGGCAGCTCGGCACGGGCGTTGTGCACACCTCGACGCTCTACCTGATCCGCAACCAGGTCGAGCTGGCCGAGAAGCTCGCCCGGCTGTCCGGGATCGAGAACGCCAAGGTGTTCTTCACCAACTCCGGCACCGAGGCCAATGAGACCGCGCTGATGCTGGCCACCGCGGCCCGCCGGTCCAACCAGGTGCTCGCGCTGCGCAACAGCTACCACGGGCGCTCGTTCGGCGCCGTGGCCATCACCGGGAACGGGGCGTGGAAGAGTTCGCCACTGGCCCCGTTCAGCGTGCATTACCTGCATGGCACGGACCGGTACCTGCCCGCCTTCGCCAGCCTGGATGACGCGGGCTATACCGCCGCCTGCGTCGAGGACCTGCGGCACGTGCTGAGCACCGCGACCGCCGGCGACGTGGCCTGCCTCATCGCCGAGCCGGTGCAGGGCGTCGGCGGGTTCACCATGCCGCCGGACGGGCTGCTCGGCGAGTACGCGGCCGTCCTGCGCGAGCGTGGCGCGCTGCTCATCTCCGACGAGGTGCAGACCGCGTGGGGCCGTACCGGCGAGCATTTCTGGGGGATCGGCGCGCACGGCGTGACGCCGGACATCATCACGTTCGCCAAGGGGCTCGGCAACGGGCTGGCCATCGGCGGAGTGATCGCCCGCGGTGACCTGATGGACGGGCTGCCCGGCAACGGCATCTCCACCTTCGGCGGCAACCCGCTGTCCACCGCGGCCGCGAACGCCACCCTGGACTACGTGCTCTCCCACGACCTGCAGCACAACGCCGCCCAGCTGGGCAGCATGATCATCGGCGGGCTGCGGGAGACGGCCGCGATGCTGGACTCGGTCGGCGAGGTCCGCGGCAAGGGCCTGATGTTCGCGGTGGACCTGGTCGAGCCCGGCACCGGCGCCCCGAGCCCGCGGCTGGCGGCCCGGATGCTGGAGGAGACCCGGCAGCGCGGCCTGCTCATCGGCAAGGGCGGCCTGTACGGGCACGCGCTGCGGATGGCGCCGCCGATGACCCTGTCTGAGGCTGACGCCAAGGAAGGCCTGGGCATCCTCACCGACGCCCTGCGCGCGGTAGACGCCGAGGCAGCGCGATGACGCCGGGGGGCAACGCGGCCGGCGGCGCGGAAAAGCAAGCCCTGAAGAGCGTCACGCATTGGATCGGCGGCAAGCCGTGGGACGGCACCAGCGAACGCCGCGGTGACATCTACAACCCGGCCACCGGGCAGGTCACCGGGTCGGTAGATTTCGCGTCGCCGGCCGAGGTCGATCTGGCCGTGGCCGCCGCGGCCAGTGCCTTCCCGGGCTGGCGGCAGACCTCGCTGGCCAAGCGGGCCAGCGTGCTGTTCGCGTTCCGCGAGCTGGTGCACGCCCGCCGGGGCGACCTGGCCGGGCTGGTCAGCGCCGAGCACGGCAAGGTCGCCGCCGACGCGGCTGGCGAGGTGGCCCGGGGCCTGGAGGTGGTGGACTTCGCCTGCGGCATCCCGCACCTGCTCAAGGGCGCCTTCTCGGAGAACATCTCCACCGGGGTGGACGCCTACTCGATCCGCCAGCCGCTCGGGGTGGTGGCGGGCATCACCCCGTTCAACTTCCCGGCCATGGTGCCGATGTGGATGTTCCCCATCGCCATCGCCTGCGGTAACGCGTTCGTGCTCAAGCCGTCGGAGAAGGACCCGTCAGCGTCGCTGCTGCTCGCCGAGCTATGGGCGGAGGCGGGACTGCCCGATGGCGTCTTCAGCGTGGTCCACGGCGACAAGGCTGCCGTGGACGCGCTGCTCACCCATCCGGACGTGCGCGCCGTGAGCTTCGTGGGATCGACGCCGATCGCCCGGTACGTGTTCCAGACCGCGACCGGGGCGGGCAAGCGGGTGCAGGCTCTCGGCGGAGCCAAGAACCACATGGTCGTGCTGCCCGACGCCGACCTGGACCTGGCCGCTGACGCGGCGGTCTCCGCTGGTTTCGGCTCGGCGGGGGAGCGGTGCATGGCGATCTCGGTGCTGGTTGCCGTCGGGTCGGTCGGCGACGAACTGGTCGCCAAGATCGCTGACCGGGTGGCCAAGCTCCGGGTCGGCCCCGGCAGCGACGAGCGCTCCGACATGGG
>CAYPQM010000032.1:0-9171 GCA_964412845.1 uncultured Streptosporangiaceae bacterium | reverse complement strand
GGGGGCTTCTGGCTCGGTCCGAGCGTGCTCGACCACGTCGCGCCGTCGATGAGCTGCTACACCGACGAGATCTTCGGGCCGGTGCTGTCGGTGGTCCGGGTGGCCACCTATGCGGACGCGCTCCAGCTGGTCAGCGATAACCCATACGGGAACGGGACGGCGATCTTCACCAACGACGGGGGAGCGGCCCGCCGCTACGTGTCCGATGTCCAGGTCGGCATGGTCGGCGTCAACGTGCCGATCCCGGTGCCGATGGCGTACTACTCCTTCGGCGGCTGGAAAGACTCGCTGTTCGGCGACACGCACATGCACGGCACCGAGGGCGTGCACTTCTACACCCGCGGCAAGGCCGTGACCTCACGCTGGCTGGACCCCAGCCACGGCGGCGTCAACCTCGGCTTCCCGGTCAGCGGGTAACGCTCACCAGGTCGGGATGGCGGTGGTCAGCGGCACGACGCCGCCCGGCGGCGTGCGGGTCACGGCCAGGCCCGCGTCGCGGGCCAGCGCGGCGAATTCGGCGGAGTTGACAACGGCGGCCCCGCCAGGGTCGTTGTTGAAGTAGACGTACACGTCCGGGTCGCCCGGCCACGCCTGCCGGAGGCGGTCGACCCAGGACCGCAGCGCCTGCTGCCCGTAGCTCGGCCACGGGTCGGCGGTCCCCTCATGAAAGCGCAGGAACCCCCATCCGGCGGTACGCCACAACGGCGTGACCGGGCGGCCGAGCCGGTCCGCCCAGCACAGTGCCGCGTCATGGGCGGCCAGCACCTGCTGGACCTCCTCGGTCCACCAGGACGGGTGCCGTGGCTCCACCGCGATTCGCAGCCCCCCTTGATGGCCGGGCGGCCGGGCGGCCCGGAATTCCTTCAGGCAGGCGTCTAGCAGGGCTGGCTCAGCCTTCAGGGTCGGCGGCAGCTGGATCAGAATCGGGCCGAGTTTGGGACCCAGTTCAGCCGCGGCGCTGAGCAGCCGGGCGACCGGTTCGGCCGGCTCGCGCAGCTTCCTGACGTGGGTGAGGTACCGGCTCGCCTTCACCGCCATCACGAAGTCGTCCGGTGTGCGGGCCCGCCAGCCCGCGAAGGTTTCCGGTGCGGGGAGCCGGTAGAAGGTGCTGTTGTTCTCCACCGTCTGGTACTGGCTGGCGTAGTGCTCCAGCCAACGGCGCTGGGGCACGCCCTTCGGGTACAGCCCGTCTCGCCAGTCGCGGTACTGCCAGCCGGAGGTTCCGATGATGATGGGCACGGACTGTATCTGCCCGCGAGGCGCAGATCACACATCAGTAGGGGGCCCGGCTTTGGCAGCCGGGCCCCCGCACGCTGGTCAGCGGGCTCCTGTCGGCTCAGCGGGCGTTGGTGACGGCGGCTGCCGCACGCTTACCCGGGAGCCAGGACAGCCAGCCCGGCAGGTACCAGCACCGGTCGCCGAGCAGCGTCATGGCCGCGGGCATGAGGACACCGCGCACCACGGTGGCGTCGATGAGGACGGCGGCGGGCAGGCCCACGCCGAGCATCTTCAGCTCGATGAGGTGCAGCGTGGCGAAGATGGAGAACACCGCCATCATGATGACCGCCGCGCTGGTGACCACGCCCGCGCTGCTGGCGATGCCGCGCCTGATCGCGTCCGTCGTGCTCGCGCCGCCCAGCCGGAGCTCGCGGATCCGGCTGAGGATGAAAACGTGATAGTCCATGGACAGGCCGAACAGGAACACGAACATGAACAGCGGGACCCAGGGGGTGATCGCGCCGAAGCTGGTGAAGCCGAGCGGGCCCTGCAGCCTCCCGTCCTGGAAAATCAGCGTGATGAGGCCGTAGGCGGCGCCGACGGACAGCAGGTTGAGGCCGATCGAGAGCATCGGCAGGGTGATGGACCGGAACGCCACCAGCAGCAGGACGAAGGCGAGCGCGGCCACCACGGCGAGCACGATAGGAGTGCGGGCGTCGAGCTGGTGGGTGTCGTCGTAACTGGACGCGGTATTGCCAGTCACGGCGTAGCTGATGCCGGTGTCCCGGCCGAGGGTGGCAGGCAGGGCCTGGCTCCGCAGAGTGAGCAGGCCATGGTTGGACGCGGTGTCGGTGCCGTTGCCCGCGAGCGGAACGTTGATGATCAGGGCGCGGCCGCCCGCCACCGCGGCGGTCGTGATGGGCCCGCGGATCGGGCCGTGGGCCGAAGCCCGGGCCTGCAGGGCGGCGATCGCGTTCCTGGCTGCGGGACCCGTGAGGTCGGCGCCCGTCACGACCACCATGGCCGGGGACGGAGCCTGCGGGAAGGCCTGCTGGATCCGGTCGAAGGTGGCCACGATGGGGACGGTCTTGGGCACGTCGTTGACCGGATAGGCCAGCCGCATGCCCAGCGCGGGCGCGGCCAGCACGAGCATGGCCAGCGCCGCCGTTCCGCCCCACAGCAGCGGCCGGCGCACCACCCGGCGGACCAGCGCCGCCCACAGCTTCGACGGCTTGGCGGCGGTGCGGCGCCGGCCCAGGAACGGGATCCGGCCGCGGTCGGCCCACCGGCCCAGCCAGGACAGCAGCGCCGGCACGACGGTCAGTGAGCCGACCACCGCCACGCCGACCACCGTGATCGCGCCGATCGCCATGCCGGTGAATTCCGCGGCTCCGGTCAGGAACAGCCCGCCGAGTGCGATCATCACGGTCAGGCCTGAGATCACGATCGCCCGGCCTGACGTGCCCGCGGCGATCCGCAGTGCCTCTCTGACTCCAGCGCCCATCGCCCGTTCCGCACGCTCCCGGAGCAGGTAGAACAGGCAGTAGTCGATGCCGACCGCCATCCCGATGAGGAGCACGACCTCAGAGGTGCTCTGCCCGACCGGCAGCCAGTGGCCCGGGATGGCGAGCAGCGAGATCGCGGTCATCACCGCGGTCGCGGCGAGCAGCAGCGGGATGCCCGCGGCGATCAGCGCGCCGAATACCGCCACCAGCAGGATCAGCGTGATCGGCACCGAGGTGACCTCGGCCTTGTGGAAGTCGGCGTTCACCAGGGCGCCGAGGGCCCGGTCGCCGCTCGCGTCCCCGGCCTCCTGGATGAGCATGTCCGGGTGGCGGGCCTGGACCGCCGCCACCGCGGTCAGGTCGCCGACGACGGTCTGGTCTTTGTTATCCGGATTCCCCGGGATGCTGAAGGTGACCAGGGCGTTGCGCCCGTCGGCGGAGACCAGTGACGCCGAGCCGGGGCTCACCGGCGAGCGGACATCCGCCGCGGACCGCGGCCGGTTCCGCAGGGCCGTCGCCACCTGCTGCGTGGCCTGCCGCAGCTCCGGGTCAGCCGCGAACGTCCGGCCCGGTGCCCGGGCCCGGATCAGCACCGTCTCGGCGGGCGGGGAGGTCACGCCCAGCCGGTTCAAGGTCTGCTCGGCCCGTCCGGACTGGCCGGCGTCATAGCTCTGTATGTTCTTGGCCGGAAGCATCTGGCCGCCGACGAAGACCGCGGTGACCAGGAAAAGCCAGCCCAGCACCGCCGTCTTGCGGTGCCGGGCACTCCAGCCCGCGATCCGCTCGACCACGGGCGGCCGCGTGCGGGGGCGGGGCGGGTGCAGTCCAGCGTGCTCGGGCGGCGCGATGGCGGATGAGCGCTGCATGAGAACCTCAATCTGGTCGTGGGATGCGCTTCGGGGTCAGGGAAAGCCTCGTTCAGCCGGGCCTGCCGGGGGCATCCTGCAGGCCGCCGGATCCGGATGGGGGCTAGCCCCCATACGTCTGCGGGTGCCGGCCGGATCAGCGCTGGCCATCCGGCGGCCGCAGCCGGATGGCGTAGGCAATGTTGATGGCGGCGATCGAGACCCAGACCACCAGCAGTCCCCAGAATCCGGCCGGGTGCGTACCGGCCGCGGCGGCGACGGCGCTGAGCGGGATGCCGAGCACCATCGAGCCCAGCGCGATCACCGCCGGCTGTGCGTGTCTCGGCGGCCGGGCCGGCCGCGACTCGGCCGGCCGCCCGGATGCCCGCGTCCCGGCTGCGATCCGCCCATCCACCCGGGCATCGATCTCGCTGATGACACGATCGAGGAACGACTCGACGACCGCGCTTTGATAGTCGGGCCCGAGCTCGCGGTAGATTTCCGCTGCGGCGCGAACCTCTTGGGGAGAAAGCGGTGAGGCGCTCACGTTCAACCTCCGTCAGGATGTGGCCTGGGCAGGCCTCGCCAGACAGCATCCGGGATCGCGGCTCCCGGGCGACATCCCGCAGGCCTCCGGTTCCGGGGTGGGGCCAGCACCCGGGTCGAGCCGGGGGGCACTGGGATGGCAGCGCGGCCCCCCCGTCGCCTAGCGTCAGCAGCATCAGCCCCGCGTCCAGGGGCACCCGGGAAGGCAGGAGGAGCGGATGGCCGACAGCGGCGCTGCGTCCGGCCCTGCCGCCCGGGCGTCGTCAGCCAGCCTGCTGCAGCGGGCCGTCCGCCCGGTCGTGTCCGGCCAGACCTGGCTGGCGGTCATCCACCTGCTGGCCGGGCCGGTCATCGGGCTGGTGGCGTTCGTCTTCTTCGTGACGGCCGCCTCGGTCGGCGTCGCCCTGCTGCCGGTGGCCCTCACGGGCATCCCGGTGCTCGTGGCCACGCGCTGGCTGTGCCACCAGTTCGCCGCGTTCGAGCGGGCCAGGTTCGCCGTCATGCTCGGCGCCCGGCTGCCCGCCCCGCCACGCGCTCTGAGTCCGGGCGCGAGCTGGTGGCGGCGCACCTGGCGGGCGATGGCCTCGCTCACGACGCTCCGGCAATTCGGGTACGCGCTGCTCCGGTTCCCGCTCGGCACGGTGCAGGCGGTCATCGTCCTCGTGGTGTGGTCGCTGCCCCTGGCCTTGCTCGGGCTTCCTGGCCTGGGCTGGCTGCTGCCCCGGCTCTGGCCGGGCGCGGACACCGGGCCCGTGCTGGGCAGCCCGGCCCGGCTGGCAGCGGCGGTGCCGGTGGGCCTGATCCTGCTGCTCGCAGCGCCCCAGCTGACCCGGGCGCTGGCGGTCGCTGACACCGCGATCGCCCGGTACCTGATCGGCCTGGGCAGCGGCGCGGACATGACCGCCCGGATCGGTGAGCTTGAGCGCAGCCGGGCCCGGGTGGTGGGCGTCGCGGAAGCGGAACGCCGCCGGATCGAGCGCGATCTGCACGACGGCGCCCAGCAGCGCCTGGTGTCCCTGGCCATGGACCTGGGGCGGGCCAAGGCCAGGTTCGCCGATGATCCGGAGGGGGCCAGGGACATCATCGACCAGGCGCACGCGGAGGCCAAGGAGGCCCTGGTCGAGCTGCGCAACCTAGTCCGGGGCGTGCATCCGCCGGTGCTGGCCGACCGGGGCCTGGACGCCGCGCTGTCCGGCCTGGCCGCGCTCAGCCCGGTGCCGGTCACCGTGCGCGCCGACATGCCCGTCAGGGCGGCGCCGTCGGTCGAGGCCATCGCCTACTTCGTCGTCGCGGAGGCGCTCACCAACATCGCCAAGCACGCCCGCGCGACCCGCGCCGAGATCTCGGCCGACCGCCGCGGGGACCTGCTGCACATCATGATCCGCGACGACGGGATCGGCGGTGCCGACCCGCACGGACAGGGCCTGTCCGGCCTGGCCGACCGGGTCACCGGAGTGGACGGAAGGCTGTCCGTGCACAGCCCGGCGGGCGGCCCGACCGTGATCGAGGTGGACCTGCCATGCGGATCGTGATCGCGGAGGACTCGGTGCTGCTGCGCGAGGGCCTGACCCGGCTGCTGGCCGAGGCCGGCCACGACGTCGTGGCGACCGCCGGGGACGGCGAGGAGTTCCTCCGGGCCGTCGGCCAGCACGAGCCGGACGCCGTGGTGGTCGACGTGCGGATGCCGCCGACCTTCACCGACGAGGGGCTGCGGGCCGCCCTGGTGGTGCGCAGCCGCTGGCCCGGCATCGGCGTGCTCGTGCTGTCGCAGTACGTGGAGGAGCGTTACGCCACCGAACTGCTGTCCGGCCGCCCCCACGGGGTCGGCTACCTGCTCAAGGACCGGGTGGCCGATCTGACTGAGTTCCTCGACGCCCTGGACCGGGTGGCGGGCGGAGGCAGTGCCCTCGACCCGGAGGTCGTGGCCCAGCTGCTGGCCCGCAGCAGTCATCCGCTGGTTGGCCTCACTCCCCGCGAGCGGGAGGTGCTCGGGCTGATGGCCGAGGGCCGCTCCAACGCGGCCATCGCGGCCGCGCTGGTCATCGGCGGGGGGGCGGTGGAGAAGCACATCAACAGCATCTTCGCCAAGCTCGGCCTGGCCCCCGCCGATCGTGATCACCGGCGGGTCCTGGCCGTCCTGCACTACCTGGGAGCCGGATAAATGACGAGCGCCAGCGCCCCGCTGCCCATGACACCCGCCCGCCGGGCGATCCTCGCCATCGGCGTCCCCGTCGCCCTCGCCGTCATCGGGGTGGGCGTGGCCGGCTGGGCCAGCGGGGCCATCACCGGCCTTGCCCGCCAGGTGACTTACCGGGTCGCCCTGAGCGTCCCGGTCAAGGGCGGCCATACCGGTGTGACCGCTGGCGACGCTGACATCACCCTCCGCAGCGGGACTGGCGACCAGGTCCAGGTGCGCGGGACACTCCGTGGCAGCCTCGTCCGGCCCGCCTTCAGCTGGCAGTCGACGGCGGCGGGCCTGGCCCTGCACTCCCACTGCCGGGTGCCGGCCGGCCTCTGCTCGCTGGACTACGCCATCACCGCTCCGGCCAGGTTCCCCATGACGGTCACCGACTCATCCGGGAACATGGACGCCCGCGGTTTTCGTGGCACGGTCACGCTCTCGGACGGCTCGGGTGACCTCGGGGCCGCGGACCTGGCGGGAACCATCCGGCTGGATGACGGCTCCGGCAACATCGCCGCCTCCCGCCTGGCGGGAGGCATCCGGCTGGATGTCGGGTCCGGCGATATCGACGCGTCCGGCCTGTCGGGCAGCATCCGGTTCCAGGACGGTTCAGGCAACGTCGCCATCGATGGCCTGGCCGCGACCGACGTGTCCGGCCGCGACGGGTCCGGCGACATCACCCTGACCTTCACGAAGGTCCCGGACAGGGTCCAGGTCAGTGACAGCTCCGGGAATGTCACGGTGGTGCTCCCGCCGGGCCCAACGGCCTACGACGTCATCGCCAGCTCTTCTTCGGGGAACACCGCCGTCACCGTGCCGCGGAGCTCGTCGTCCAAGCACGTCATCAGCGTCACCAGTGGGTCCGGCGACGTCACCGTGACCCGCTGACCATCAGCGCTGCGATGGCCAGCACGGGCAGCGTGGCGACGGCGATCGTGGCGGCGGCGAAGACGAACTGACGGGAGCGGGGGCTTCGGGGCAGCACAGGTCCTCCTTGACGGTGCGCCGGGTCTTACCCGTTGGTAACATCGCTCCCGATCACCGTCAAGAGATCAATTCCCGCCCGTGCCGCGCTCGGCGGCCCGCCGTGCGGTCCGTCCCCGGCTACAGGCCGGCGAAGGCGTCCTCCAGGATAGACAGGCCCTCCTCCAGCAGGTGCTCACCGATCACCAGGGGCGGCAGGAAGCGCAGCACGTTCCCGAACGTCCCGCAGGTCAGCACGACCAGCCCGGCGGCGTGACAGGCTTTGGCGGCCTTCGACGCGGACGCAGCATCTGGCTCGATGCCTCCCGGCCTGACCAGTTCGATCGCGATCATCGCGCCCCGGCCGCGGATGTCGCCGATGACCGGGTAGGCCTCGGCGAGCTTGTGCAGCCTCGGCAGCATGATCTCGCCGATCCGCCGGGCCCGGGCGGGGAGGTCCTCGGCCGCCATGGTCTCGATGGCCCCGAGTGCCGCCGCGCAGGCCACCGGGTTCCCGCCGTAGGTGCCGCCCAGGCCGCCGACGTGCACCGAGTCCATGATCTCCGCCCGCCCGGTGACCGCGGCCAGCGGCAGTCCGCCCGCGATCCCCTTCGCGGTCGTGACCAGATCAGGCACGACCTCCTCGTGGTCGCAGGCGAACCAGTCGCCGGTCCGGCAGAAGCCGGTCTGGATCTCGTCGGCGATCAGCAGGATGCCGTGCTCGGCGCAGAACTCGGCCAGGCCGGGCAGGAACCCGTCCGGCGGCACCACGAAACCGCCCTCGCCCTGGATCGGCTCGATGATCACCGCGGCCACGTTGCCTTCGCCGACCTGGGTGTGGATCAGCCCGGTGATGACGTCCAGGGCCTCCGCCGCGCACCGGTCAGCCCCTCCGGGCCAGCGCAGCGGATAGGCCATCGGCATCCGGTAGATCTCCCCGGCGAACGGCCCGAACTTGTCCTTGTAGGGCATGTTCTTCGCGGTCAGGGCCATGGTCAGGTTGGTCCGGCCGTGGTAGGCGTGGTCGAACGCGACAATGGCCTGCCGCCCGGTGGCGTGCCGGGCGATCTTGACGGCGTTCTCCACCGCCTCCGCGCCGGAGTTGAACAGCGCCGACCGCTTGTCATGGTCGCCAGGGGTACGCCGGGCGAGTTCCTCGCACACGGCGACATACTCCTCATACGGCGTGACCATGAAGCAGGTGTGGGTGAACCGGGCGGCCTGCTCACGGACCCGGCTGGCCACCCGCGGTGCGCTGTTGCCCACGGAAGCCACGGCGATCCCCGACCCGAAGTCGATGAGCGAGTTGCCGTCCACGTCCACCAGGACGCCGCCGCCGGCCGCCGTGATGAACACCGGCAGGACGTGACTGACTCCGCGCGCGACGCTCGCCTCGCGCCGGGCGAGCAGCGCCTGCGAGGCGGGACCTGGGATCTCGGTGACGAGGCGGCGCTCCTGCGCGAGGTCAGGGCCGCCGGCTGAGGCTTGTACGGTCATACAACTGACGATAGGGCACCAACCGCCAAGATTGCAGAACGGATTTCCGTTCCCTCATCTCCTGGCCCGGCCGGCGGCCGCTCCGGGCGGATCGGCACCTGGCGTTATTTGCCGGGCGGAATCGATGTCGTGGTCGCGAACGCATGCCCGGCGGCGTCGTACAGGGTCAGCCGGACCAGCCTGGTTCCGCGGCCGATGGCGAGCCCGGTGTACTTCCGCCCGCCGACGTCGATCGTGGCCAGGCGCCTGGTGGTGCCGTCGGACAGGCGGGCCATCAGGTACCTGGTGCGCGGGGTGACCAGCCCGGCGTACCCGGTGAGCGTCGATACGGAAGCCGGGAACGGCACCCAGGCCAGGGCGACGCCGCGCGGGGCAGCCTCGATGGGCAGGCACTCCTGGGCCTGGCCGGACGAGT
>CAYPQM010000031.1:12334-46918 GCA_964412845.1 uncultured Streptosporangiaceae bacterium | reverse complement strand
CGCGGCGGCAGGCCGGCCGGTAGCCGTGCTCCGCGCGGTGTCCGACACCCCGCAGCGGCCACTGCTGCATCCGGCCGGGCTGGCCGGCGGGCTGGCCGCGCTGCGGGCGCTGCGCGCGGCCGGGCCGGTACTGGCCCGCTGGGCCGCGGCGGCCGGGGAGCGGCGGGTGCTGCTGGCCGGGCCGCGGTCGTTCTGCGCGGGCGTGGAGCGCGCCATCGAGATCGTGGAGCGGGTGCTGGACCGGGACGGACCGCCGGTGTACGTGCGCAAGCAGATCGTGCACAACACGCACGTCGTCGCGGACCTGGAGCAGCGCGGGGCGATCTTCGTGGAGGAGCTGAGCGAGGTGCCGGACGGCGCGCGGGTGGTCTTCTCCGCGCACGGGGTCTCGCCCGCGGTCCGGGAGGAAGCCGGGCGCCGCGGGCTGGCCGCGGTGGACGCGACCTGCCCGCTGGTGGCCAAGGTGCACGTGGAGGCGCGCCGGTTCGCCGCCGAGGGCTACCTCGTGGCGCTGATCGGGCACGCGGGCCACGAGGAGGTCGAGGGCACCCTGGGCGAGGCGCCGCAGGCCATGACCCTGGTGGAGACGGCCGCCGACGTGGCCCGGCTGCGCCCGGATGACCCGGCGAAGGTTGCTTACCTGATGCAGACGACGCTCGCCGCCGACGAGGCCAGCGAGATCGCCGACACGCTGCTTGACCGGTTTCCGGCCGCCCGCGGCCCGGGCAGCGACGACATCTGCTACGCCACTACCAACCGGCAGCGGGCCATCAAGGCCGTTGCCGCTGAGGCCGACCTGGTGCTGGTGGCCGGGTCGGCCAACTCCTCCAACTCCGTGCGCCTGGTCGAGACGGCCCGGCGTGCGGGCACGCCCGCGTACCTGATCGACAGCCCGTCGGATATCGAGCTGGGCTGGCTGGCCGGGGCGGCCACCATCGGCGTCACGGCGGGCGCCTCGGCGCCCCCGTCGGTGGTCGGTGACATCGTGGCCGCCCTGCGCGGCCTCGGCCCGGTCGAGGTGACCGAGCGCGTGATCACCACGGAATCTATCCATTTCAGCCTGCCCAAGGAGGTTAGGCAGCCATGACGATGCCGCTGCGCCAGAGCCTGCGTGTCGGGACGTACCTGCTGCGCCAGAAGGTGGCCCGCAAGGACAAGTTCCCGCTCCTGGTGGAGCTCGAGCCGCTGTTCGCGTGCAACCTCAAGTGCGCGGGCTGCGGGAAGATCCAGCAGCCCGCGAGCCTGCTGAAGCAGCGGATGCCGGTCGAGCAGGCGCTGGCCGCCATCGAGGAGTCCGGCGCGCCCATGGTGTCCATCGCCGGCGGCGAGCCGCTGATGCATCCGCAGATCGACGTGATCGTCGCCGAGCTGATCAAGCGGAAGAAGTTCGTGTTCCTGTGCACGAACGCGCTGCTCATCCCGAAGAAGATCGACAAGTTCAAGCCGTCGCCGTACTTCGCGTGGGTAGTGCACATCGACGGGCTGGCCGAGCGGCACGACGAGTCGGTGTGCAAGGACGGCGTGTTCGACGAGGCGGTGGCGGCGGTCAAGGAACTCAAGCGGCGCGGGTTCACGGTCAACACCAACACCACGGTCTTCAACACTGACACCCCGCAGACCGTCATCGACGTGCTCAACTACCTCAACGACGATCTGGGCATCGACAATATGCAGATTTCTCCCGCGTACGCCTATGAGAAGGCGCCGGACCAGGACCACTTCCTGGGCGTGACGGAAACCAGGGAGCTGTTCCGCAAGGCGTTCGGCGACGGCAACCGGAAGCGCTGGCGGCTCAACCACTCGCCGCTGTTCCTGGATTTCCTGGAAGGCAAGAAAGAGTTCGCCTGCACCGCGTGGGGCATCCCGTCGTACTCGCTGCTCGGCTGGCAGAAGCCCTGCTACCTGATGTCGGATGGGTACGTGCAGACGTACAAGGAGCTGATCGAGGACACCGACTGGGACTCCTACGGCCGGGGTAAGGACCCGCGCTGCGCGAACTGCATGGCGCACTGCGGTTACGAGCCATCCGCGGTGCTGGCCACGATGGGATCGCTGCGGGAATCACTGCGCGCGATGCGCGGCGCCTGACCACAGGTGCTGACCACCGCGCTCTGAGCTGTAACCAGGCTGGGCTGTAACCAGGCTGGGCCGGAACCACTGGGCCGTAACCAGATCGTGCCCGGTATCGCTGCTATCCCGCAGGGCTCTTTCAGGATCTGGTCAGGAATGGCCGTCAGGATCTGACGTGGCGCGAAGCGACGCGCCCGGCACGAGGGCGTGCCGTCATTCCTGACCTGCCCCCCTCTGCCGACGGCTCGGGCGGGCATTCCCGGAGGAGTTCCATGTTCTTCACCTACCTCCGCCGTGAACTGCGCAGGCGGATGCGGCAGGCCATCTTCATCGGCCTGGGCCTGGCCCTCGGGATCGGGCTGGTCATCACGGTGACCGCGGCGTCGGCCGGCGTCAAGGACGCGCAGGGGACGGTGCTGCACTCGCTCTACGGGGTGGGCACGGACATCACCGTCACCAAGGCCCCCACGGCGGGCTCCGGCGGCGGATTCGGCTTCGCGGCCGGCGGCCGGGTCGGCACCGCGACGCGGCCGGCCGCCGGCAGCAAGATCCACATCGACACGCTCGACGGACTCGGCCTCGGGACCATCACCACCGCGAACGTCAGCTCGGTCTCGGGCCTGAAGGACGTGGCCGCCGCGGCCGGTGGCCTGACCCTGACCGACCGGGTGGTGTCCGGCACGGTCCCCGCGGTCAACACCGCGGGCGGTGGCTTCGGCGGCGGGGGCGGTGGCGGCGGCGGCAGCTTCCGGTCGAACTTCCACGTCAACACGTTCACGGTGGACGGCGTGGACCTGGTCAACGGCGAACTCGGCCCGCTCAGCTCGGCCAAGCTGGCGTCCGGCCGGACATTCAGCAGTTCTGATGCCAGTTCTAACGTCGCGGTGCTGGATTCCAACTACGCCACCTCGAACAAGATCAGCACCGGCTCGACGATCACCATCGCCAACACCAAATTCAAGGTCATCGGTGTCGTCAGCGTTCCCGCTGCCGACAACACGTCGGACACCTTCATCCCGCTGGGCCGGGCGCAGACCCTGGCCAGCATGAAGAACAAGGTCAACACGGTCTACGTGGCGGCGAACAGCGCCTCGAACATCACCGGGGTGTCGCAGGAGATTTCCAAGCTGCTGCCCTCAGCCACGGTGACCAACTCCAGTGACCTCGCCAGCGAGGTGACCGGCTCGCTGGCCAGCGCCTCCAGCCTGGCCAACAACCTCGGCAAGTGGCTGGCGATCGCGGTCCTGGCGGCCGCGTTCCTGCTGGCGAGCCTGCTCACGATATCGGCGGTGTCCCGGCGGGTCAGGGAGTTCGGCACGCTCAAGGCACTGGGCTGGCGGAGCCGGCGCATCGTCGGCCAGGTCATGGGCGAGGCGATCGCCATCGGCATCATCGGCGGCGCGGTGGGTGTCGCGCTCGGGTTCGCCGGGGCCACGCTCGTCTCCAAGCTGGCCCCGCCCCTGTCCGCATCGGTCGGCCAGACCACGGGCTCGGCGACGCCGGGCGGCGCGCGGACCTTCGGCGGCGGTGGCTTCGGCGGCGGTGCGGGCGGTGGCCCCCCCGGCGCGGGCGGCGGCTCCGGCCGGTTCGCCGCCAGCGCCAGTCACACGGTCGCCGTCCACCTCAGCGCGCCGGTCACGATCAGCGCGGTCGTGCTCGCGGTGGTGCTGGCCATCGCCGGCGGCCTTATCGCCGGGTCGTTCGGTGGCTGGCGGGCGGCCCGGCTGCGGCCGGCCGCGGCACTGTCCCGCGTCGGCTGACCAGCGGCCCGCCATCTAGGCCCCGGACCGAGAGGAAGTCATGTACAAGCTGACAGGCGTCACCAAGGACTACCAGAAGGGCCGGAGCACGGTCGCCGCCCTCGCCGGGGTTGACCTGGTCATCGAGGATGGGGAGTGGCTCGCCATCCAGGGGCCGACCGGCCACGGCAAGACCACGCTGCTGCAGGTTCTCGGCGGGCTGGACCGGCCCACCCAGGGCACGGTGGATTTCGACGGCCAGGATCTGGCCGCCCTGCGCGAAAGCCAGGTCACCAAGGTCCGGGCCGCCTCGATCGGGTTCATCTTCCAGACCTTCAACCTCATTCCGACGCTGAGCGCGCAGGAGAACGTGGAGGCAGCGCTGGTACCGCTGGGAGCCGGGCCGGCGGAGCGCCGGACCCGGGCGGCGGCGGCGCTGGAGTCGGTCGGGCTCGGCGAGCGGCTGCGGCACCTGCCCTCGGAACTGTCCGGCGGTCAGCAGCAGCGGGTGGCGATCGCGCGCGCCCTGGTCAAGGAACCCAAGGTGCTGCTGGCCGACGAGCCCACGGGCAACCTCGACGAGGACACCAGGGACGAGATCATCGCCCTGCTGGAGAAGCTCTGGCGGGAGCACGGGCTGACCCTCATCCTGGTCACCCACGACAGCTCGGTGGCGCGCCGGGCGCAGCGGGTCGGCATCATGCGCAACGGCCGCCTGTCCATCAAGCAGGACACCAGGCATCCGGCTGGTGGCTGATCGCCGCGCCGCGGCGCGGCGGCACCGCGGATAAGCCGGCCGGCAGCGCCTGCTCGCACCAGACGACCTTGCCCGTCGGCGTCCACCGCGCACCCCAGCGCTGCGCTAGCTGGCTGACCACCTGCAGGCCGCGGCCGCACTCGTCGTCGCGGGCGGCGCGCCGCCGCCGCGGCAGCGCGGCGGAGCTGTCCAGCACCTCGCAGACCAGCGTGCGGGCCAGGATGAGGCGCAAGGTAACGTCACCCTCGGCGTACTTGATGGCGTTGGTGACCAGCTCGGACACCAGCAGCTGGGTGGTGGGCAGCAGCTCGGCCAGGTTCCAGCGCTCCATCGGGTCGCGGATCAGCGTCCGCGCCCGGCCGGCGGAGACCAGTTCGTGCGGCAGGGTCCAGCTGGCGTGATGGTCGGCCGCGATGCGGCTCAGCCGGGCGATCAGGATCGCGATGTCGTCCCGCTGATGGTGCGCGAACACCCCGGCCATGGCGGCCCGGCACAGGTCATCCAGTGACCGCGACGTCGCGCCGGGACCGAAGATTCCGCGCAGGTGGGAGAGCCCGTCGTCAATGTCGCGGTAACGGTCCTCCACCAGCCCGTCGGTGTAGAGCACCAGCAGGCTGCCGTCGTCGATCTGGTAGGTCCTGCTCTCGATCGGCCCCTCGCCGACCCCGAGCGGCGGGGCCGGGGCGGCGTCGAGGAACTCGCTGTCGCCGCCCGGCCGGACCAGCAACGGCGGCAGGTGGCCGGCCGAGGCCACCTCGCAGGTCCCGGTGACCGCGTCGTACAACGCGTAGGCGCAGGTGGCGAAGTGTGGCTCGCGCTCGCCGAGCGATGTCATCAGCTCGTTGAGCTGCTGCAGTGACTCCGCGGGCGCCAGCTCGAGCGTGGCCAGGGTATGGATCGCGGTGCGCAGCTGCCCCATGGTGACGGCGGCCCGCACCCCGTGCCCCGCCACGTCGCCGACCACGAGAGCCACCCGGGCCCCGGGCAGTTCGATGGACTCGTACCAGTCGCCGCCGACCTCGACGAGTTTGCTGCCGGGCAGGTACCGGTGCCTGACCTCGACCGAGGGTGGCGCGGACAGGCCGGTCGGCAGGAGGCTGCGCTGCAGGGTCAGCGCGGTGGTCCGCTCCCGGCTGTACCGGCGGGCGTTGTCGATGAAGATCGCGGCGTGCGAGGCGAACTCCATGCCGATCTCGGAGTCGTAGTCGTCGAACGGGCGGAATCCGGGCCGGCGGGTGCAGACGAAGAAGCCGAGCGCGCTGTCCTTGGTGGTCAGCGGCAGCAGCAGCATGGACGCGCCGGTCAGCAGCCGGGCCACCGGCCTGCGCAGCCAGGATTCCGCGATGTTGATGGCGCGGGCCTCGCCGACCTTGGCCTCCCGGACCGGCCTGCCCGTGTCCATGCACTGCACGTAGGGGGTGCCCGGCGGGTAGAGCAGCACCTCCCCGGTGGGGAACGCCGCGTCCCAGGACGGGTCGCCGTCGTCGGTGCCGACCGCGATGCGCCGCAGGAGCTGGGACCCGTCCGGCGGATGGACCGGGAACTCATCGGTGGCGGCCAGGCTGTCCAGCACCAGCAGCCCGGCCGAGTTACAGAAATGCGGCACCAGGATGCCGATCAGGCCGCGCGCCATCTCGTCGAGGTCGAGCGTCGCGCCGATCCGGCGGAAGGTGTCGTCGAGCAGTGCGTGCCGCATCAGCGCGGGATCGACGAACCGCTCATCGCCGGGCGGCGGCATACGCAGGATCACCAGCGAGGCGAGTTCCGCATCGTCCCCCTGCATGGGCTGCACGCTGGCCACCGCGTCGATGGGGCTCAGCCGGCGCACCCGCAGGCCGAGGACCGCGGTGGCCTCCCGGCCGGACCGGGCCGCATCGAGCAGGCCGTCCAGCGGTGAGCCTGGCCCGGTGGGGCCGATGATCAGGTCTGACAGCTGCGTGCCCGCCAGGGCGTCGCCCTCATGCTCGAGTATCTCGGGGGCATTGCGATCATGCTGAACTATCCGCCCGGATTGATCAATTCCCAGGATCAGTGTCCGCGCGGAGGTGTTTGACAGCAGAGTGGTGATCTCAGCCACGGTACCCGGTATCACCTCGCGCGCTCTTGTCGGGCCTGCTGGGGACCATTTCTTGGGTATTGCCTAACTTATGCCCATTGGGTACGGTCGCTCCGCTGGTTTAGCGTGAGTGCGGCCCGGGCACCCTGGCGTTCCGGGTGAACGGGGTATCCGGGCGAAACGGGTGGAGGAGGACGGGTGGCTTGGCCGCGGCCGGACGGGGTGATCATTGTCGGGGCTGGTCCCACCGGGCTCGCGCTCGCCGGGGAAATCGCCTTGGCCGGGGCGCCGTGCCTGGTCCTGGAGCGGCGAACCGGGCTGCGCACCGACTCGCGGGCGGCCTGCCTGCACGCCAGGAGCATGGAACTGCTCGACCTGCGTGGCCAGGCGGAGCGCTTTACCGAGGTCGGCTTCCCCGTTCCCTCCTTCCCGCTGGGGTTAAGGGGCGCCGCCATTGACCTGCGGCGGCTCGATTCCGATTTCCCCTACATCCTCGATGTGCCGCAGAGCCGCATCGAGGAACTGCTGGCGGCCCGGGCGCGCGAACTCGGCGCGGAGATCCGGTGGTCTTCCACGGTGACCGGCATCGAGCAGGATGATCAGGAGGTCAGGCTGACCCTGGCGGATGGCACGGTCGAGCGCGCGGCGTACGTGGTGGCGTGTGACGGCATCCGCAGCTTCGTGCGGGAATCGCTGAGCATCCCGTTCCCCGGGGCGGCCAACCCGGGCTCGGTGATCCTGGCCGACCTGCACCTCGACGGGCTGGCGATGACGGACGCCTACGGTGATCTGTCGCAGCGCGGGATGCTGCTGGTCTTCCCGTACCGGGATGGCTCGTGCCGGCTGGTGCTCTATGACTACGCCCGGGCCGAGGCGCCGGTGACCGAACCGGTCACCCTGGCGGAGATCAGCGCCGGCCTGACCCGGATCGCTGGCCAGGACTTCGGCCCGCGTGACATGTACTGGTCAGGGCGGTACCGCAGCGAGAGCCGGCAGGTCCCCGGTTACCGCGCGGGCCGGGTCTTCCTGGCCGGCGACGCCGCGCACACCCATTCGCCCGCGGGCGCGCAGGGGCTGAACACCGGGCTGCAGGACGCGATGAACCTCGGCTGGAAGCTGGGCGCCGCCGTGGCGGGCTGGGCACCGGGCTGGCTGCTCGACACCTATCACGCCGAACGCCATCCGGTGGGGGCCGCCGTCCTGGCGCTGACCGGGCGCCAGTTCCGCCTGAACACCGCACGGAGCAGGCCGCGCCGGGTACTGCGCTGGACCGCGCACCGGGTGATCGGCCCGCTGCCGCCCGTGCAGTCGTGGCTGGCCCGACATTACTCGGGGACCTCCATCAGGTATCCGCGCGCCGCCAGCCACGCCGCTCCCATGCTGGCCGGCCAGCCGGCGGTGACCGGGCCGGCCGGCCGGGCTCAGCCGGCGGCGGCCGGGCCGGCTCACTCTGCGGTAGCAGGGCGGCCTCACCCGCTGGCCGGTGCGCGACTGCCGCGGGCCCGGCTGATTGCGGGCGACGGGTCCGTTGTTCGCCCCGCCCAGATGTTCCACGACGGGCGGTTCGTGCTGCTGGACGCGGCGGGCCCGGCGGCCATGACCGACCTGCCCGCACAGGTCACCGTGCTCAGGTACCAGCGCTGCGAGGGTGCGCGGCTGCCGGCCGCCGTGCTGGTCCGGCCGGACGGTTACATCGCCTGGGCCTGCGACGAGCGCGACCGGACCGCACGGGAGCAGGCGGCCCGCGCCGCCATCAGCCACTGGTGCGGGCCGGCCGCTGACTGACCACACGTGCGAGCGCGGGCGTCGACTGACGACGCCCCCGGAGCGGAGCTCGCGGGGGCGTCGTCATGGGTGCTGATGTGCGGTCGCCTCTCGGCGAGTGGCACGACGCGGCTCCAGCCGAACGGTAGTCCGCGAAGGCAGATAATTTGAGCCCGGGGGACACAGCACACCAGCGATGGGTGGAACGCATGGGCCCGCCGCCCTATTCCGTGGCGGGCCAGGATCTCCGGTGTGGCCGCCGGTTCCCGGCTTCCCCGCCGCCGGGGGGTGGCCCGCGCAAGGATGGAGTTATTTGGCCGCCAGGACAGGCCGGCGGCCGATGCCACCGGGATAGTGTGGGTTGTCATATTCGGGGTGTTATGAGGTGTAGTTGGCGGTGGTCGGGGACGTCTCGCTGATCGGCTGTATCCGGGCGGTTGACGTCAGCGAGTGGACCGACCCGCCCAATCCCTTTCCTGGCCATATCGTTTAAGGAGTCAACTCATGTTCGGTTACCGTGTCCCCGCGCCTGACCAGGCCATGCTGGTTTCCGGGGGAAGGTATGGCCGGAGTGGCGCGCCGTTCCGGGTCGTCACCGGCCACGGTGCCTTCATTCTCCCGTTCGTGCGCAAGGTCCGCTTCCTGACCCTGGCCATGTGCGAGTCAGAGGTCGCCGAGACCTGCGTCACCAAGCAGGGCATCTCGCTGAACGTCCGTTCCGTCATCGCGTTCAAGGTCGGCAACGACGAGGAGAGCATCGTCAACGCCGGCCAGCGCTTCCTCTCCGACCAGGACCAGATGTCCACGCTGACCGGGCGGATCTTCGCGGGGCACCTGCGCTCGATCATCGGCTCGATGACGGTCGAGGAGATCGTGACCGAACGGCAGAAGCTGGCCAGCGAGGTGCTCGACGGCTCTAAGGCGGAGATGGTCAAGATCGGCCTCACCGTCGATTCGCTGCAGATCCAGTCCATCGACGACATGAATTCCGGCTACATCGACGCGATGGCCGCCCCGCACAACGCCGCCATCCAGCGGCAGGCGCAGATAGCGCAGGCCCAGGCCAACCAGGCGGCCGCCCAGGCGCAGCAGGAGTCCCAGCGTCAGCAGGCCGAGTACGCCAGGAAGACGGCTGTCGTGCAGGCGCAGTACAAGGCCGAGATCGACAAGGCGCAGGCGGAGGCGGCGCAGGCCGGCCCGCTGATGCAGGCGCAGGCGCAGATGGGGGTTATCGCGGCCCAGTCCGAACTGGCGCAGCGGCAGGCCGAGCTCCGGCAGCGGCAGCTGGTCGCAGAGGTGGTCAGGCCCGCCGAGGCCGAAGCGGAGAAGGTACGCATCCTGGCCAAAGCCGATGCGGAGCGGATGCGGATCCTGGCCGAGGCGGCGGCCTCGAACGACCGGGTGGCCCTCGACCGGATGCTCATTGACCAGCTCCCGCAGATCGTCAAGGAGGCGGCGGGCGGACTGGCCGGGGCGAACGTCAACGTGCTGAATGGGGCGGACGGACTCAGCGAGATCGCCGCGGCGCTGGTTGGCCAGGGACTGACCATCCTGGACTCGGTCAAGAAGAATCTCGCCGCGGGGCCGGAGGCCACGGCGGCGAGTGCCGACGTGGTGCGGCTGCCCGGGGGCCCGCAGGATGGCCAGACCAGAAGCTAGCGGTCCTGGTGGCCGGTAAGACCACTAGCGCAGCGACTTGGCGGCGGACAGGCCGGGCTGGGGCGGTTTGTCACCGGCCTGGCCTGCCCGCCCCCGGGCAGCCAGCGCCCGGTGACGCAGAGCCAGATCAGCGCGCCGGCCACCAGCACGAGGGCGGCAGGCACCACCTCCTGGGCGGTGAGGTGGACCAGGATCGAGAGCCAGCGTGGCTTCAGCTCGGTATAGAACCGCACTCCGGGGAGTTCCGCCATGGCCGCGGCCATGGCCCGGAGGGCGACGATCCAGTCCAGCCGGGTAGCGGGCACCGCCGCGAGCACCGGGAGGATCATCGCGTCGTACCAGGGGCGTTGCTGTGGCGAGCAGATCAGCCAGGCCAGCGATACGGCCAGCACGGGCCAGGCGAATCGCAGGCCGGCCGGATGCGATGAGCCGCGGGGCAGGCCCCAGAGCAGGACCGGCGTCAGCACGACGAACGCGGCGAGGCCCGCCGGGTCGGTGAACGCCGAGGTGTGGTGCATGTCCAGCGCCCTGGTCAGCAGCTGCCACGGCTGGTACACATCCGGGCTGCCGGTGGCGCGCGACACCAGTGCGCTGATCGCGGCCCGGCCGGTCAGCAGGTAGCCCGGCAGCACGGCGGCGACAACGGCCACGGTGATCGCGACCAGTGTCCGCGGTGACCGGCGCGCCGCGACGAACGCCCCGACCAGGAAGAACGCGAAGGGTGCCTTGATCGCGATGGCGGCGCCGATCAGCAGCCCGGCGGCGACGCCGCGGAATGCACCCAGCCGGCGCAGGCAGAGCAGGCCGAGGAAGCCCGCCGCCGCGGGGAGCGCGTCGAGGTGGCCACCGCCCAGCACGGCCCACAGCATCAGCGGGTTCACCGACCACAGCAGGTGTGCGCGCGTCCGGGCAGCCGCGTCCGAGCGCCACAGGACGTCGAGCGCGACCGTCACCGCGAGGAAGGCCAGCCCGTTCCAGACCTTGAGCCAGAAGATCGTTTTTGCCGCCGAGGCGCCGCCCAGCGCCGATGCCATCCGCTCGAAGAGTGTGGCCAGCGGTCCGTAGACGGACGGCGTGTGCCGCCATGCGTATGGGCTGAACTGGCCGACCGGATCCCCGGACGCCTTGAGCTGTGCGGGGGTCATCAGGTAGGGGTTGTGGCCGAGCGCGGCTATCCGCCCGTAGATCGCGTAGCTCAGCATGTCTGTGGAGCCCAGCGGTGGCACCAGCACCAGCGCGATCACGGCGAGCACGCATCCGGCGATCAGGTATCCCGGCCGTGGCCGCCAGCCGCCGCGCGCCGCGACCAGCCCGAGCAGCAGGCCCAGCCCGCCCAGGCCGACGGCGAGCCAGGCCAGCCCGGTCGCCGCCACCTCGGAGAGGTGGGCCGGCGTGAAGTACGGCGGCCAGGGGGAGGCTGACCCGGATTTCGGCACAGCCGCTGATGGCCCGCTCAGTCCCAGGCCGGCCATCAGGCCCACGCTGAGGGCCAGCGACCCGGCGGCCGCCCAGGCCAGGCGCTGGGCGGCTGGTGACAGCTGGGCGCGGCCCGCCTGATGCGCCAGGCGCATGGCGATAGGCCTTTCCGAAAACAGCAGGCGAGTTGATAGAACGGATCAGGAAATCGACGAAGAATGCGGATCAGGAAATCCCGGCTCTGAATTCGAGATTACTGACGGGATCGTCGCCAGAGCCGAACGGTTCTCATGCCTAGCCAGAACTTTTACCGCCATTTGACTGAATCGTCATTACCTGGCGGCCGGGCGCTGGTCGCAGCGCCTGCCTACCTGTGGTCCGACGGGAACAGCGTCCCGGGCCGGCCCGGTGACGCCTTCGGCGGCTGGCTCTACGGCAACGGCGTGACACCTACCCCCACGCCCACCTTTACCGGTGCGGTGACTGCGGACCCGGCGCGGCCCAGGCCGGGTTTCCCGGTTCCGGGCCGGCCGTGGTGTGCCAGGCTGTGCGGATGCCGATTCTGGCTGGCGCCTGCCTGCTCGCCGCGATGGCCTGGGTCTATCTGCTGACTGGTCATGGCGGGTACTGGCGGACCGATCAGCGGCTGCCTGACGGCAGCCCGGATCCGGAGCGCTGGCCGAGCGTGGCGGCGGTCGTCCCGGCCCGCAACGAGGCGGCCATCCTGCCGGTCACCCTCCCGTCATTGCTGGCCCAGGATTACCCCGGGACCTTCTCGGTCGTGCTGGTGGATGACGGCAGCACCGATGGCACCGGCCCAGTCGCCACCGGCCTCGGCGGGGGACCAGGCCGGCCGCTGCGGGTGGTCGCGGGCAGTCCGCTGCGCCCGGGGTGGGCGGGCAAGGTATGGGCCATGGCGCAAGGGGCCGAGGCCGCGGGAACGTGCGACTTCCTGCTGTTCACCGATGCGGACATCAGCTACCCGCCCGGGGCGCTCACCGCGCTGGTGCGCGCCGCCGAGGCTGGCCGCCGTGCCCTGGTCTCGCAGATGGCGCTGCTGCGCGCGGATACCCGGTGGGAGCAGGTCATCGTCCCGGCGTTCGTCTACTTTTTCGCCCAGCTCTACCCGTTCCGCCGGGTCAACCGCCCGGAAAGCCGCACCGCCGCGGCCGCAGGCGGATGCATGCTGGTGCGCCGCGAGGTGCTGGCCGCCGCCGGGGGCCTGGAGCGCATCAAAGACGCGCGCATCGATGACGTCGCGCTGGGGCGGCTGCTGAAGCGGCCGCCCGTCCGGGCTCGCTGCTGGCTGGGGTTTACCAGCGACGTGCGCAGCCGCCGGCCTTACCCGCGGCTGGCGGGCCTGTGGGACATGGTCGCGCGCAGCGCCTACACCCAGCTGCGCTACTCACCGGTGCTGCTGGCGGCCACCGTGCTGGGGCTGGTGTGGCTCTACCTGGTGCCGCCGGCCGGGGCGATCGCCGGCCTGGCCGGCCTGGCTGCTGGGGTCGGCAGGCCGGCCGGCTGGTGTGCGGCGGCCGGCCTGGCCGGCTGGGCCATCATGGCCGCGACCTACCTGCCGGTCCTGCGGCTGTACCGGCTGTCGCCGCTGCGCGCGCCGGGGCTGCCGCTGATCGCCCTGCTGTACGCGGCGATGACCGTCGACTCGGCGCGGCGCCACCACGCGGGCCGGGGCGGCGAGTGGAAGGGCCGCACCATCGGGGCGGGCCGCGGCTCCGGGTGACGCGTTCGGCGTGTGGCTCTATAAGTAACGATTCCGCGCGCAATGGACCGCGGTCCAGGTGCCCGGTATAGGCGTTTTATGCCACCTATAACCGAGCAAACCGGAGCTGGCCGCAGGGCTGGTAACCGGGTGGCTGAACAGTGCCCAAATATCCCGTGACCTGCTTCTTGTTGCATAGAGTTAGTATCTAGCTACATGTAGTCATGTCACTTCTTCTTGGCCAGATCGGGCCGGGAGCAGCGTGCGGCACGGATAGCACCCCGGGACGGTCCAAACAGGACCGCCTCAGCCACCGGAACGATCTCATCCGGCCCGGCATTCAGCAGGAAGGACCCACCCGATGCGCACACGCATCACCCGGACGATCCTCGCCGTTGCGGCAGCGAGCGCGACTGCGACCACCCTGGGCTTCGCGGCCGCCGGAGCCGCGAGCGCGTCGACCCAGGTCAACATGCCCTCGGGCGGCGCGCCCATTTACACCAGCACGAACTGCACCAACGCCGTCTGTGCCCTGTCTGGCTACCAGGCCAGCGGGCGGGACTTCCGGTACGCACAGGCCGTCATCAGGGTGCCGACCGGTACCGGAAGCGTCACCACATCGCCGTCGTTCTACGTCGGGCTGAACGACGGGGTGGTGACATCCAGCAACGTGCCGCAGCAGGGTGCGTGGGCCGGCATCGAGCCCTGCGCTACCGGTCCCGGCTGCTCGAACGGCTGGGAGGGCTTCTACGAGGTCCAGCAGGCCGGCACGCCGACGGTCAACGTCACCGTTCCCTTCTTCGGGGTGACTGCCGGTGATGGCGTGTTCTTCAGCATCTACTTCAACTCGGTCGGCAACGCGGACCGTTTCGTGGTCACGCTCCCAGACGGCGCCACCGCCGGCCAGACCGTCGCGGTGAACGGCCCCGTCTACACCTCCGCGGAAGCAGTCGTGGACTGGGCCGGGTTGACCCTGCCCGCTCCGGCCGTTCCGGGCGCCAACACCAGGGTGACCCAGTTCCTGCAGGGCCGGTTCACCACGCTCAGCGGCTCGGCGGGCACCTTCCGCGGCCCGTGGTCACTCAACCCGCTGGAGGCTACCACCAACGGGTTCGCCCCTCCGCATGGCACGCTGGTCACCGCACCGGCCTTCCTGTGGACCGACGGGAACAGCTATAAGGGCCTGTCCGGCGACGCCTTCGGCGACTGGGTCTACAGCCCCTAGTTCAGCAGATCGGCTCAGTTGCTGAGTTGGCGCGGCCTGGGACGGTTTACCCGTCCCAGGCCGCGCCGCTGCTTTCCGTAACCCAGCGCGGGCCGCCCAAATGCCCTGTGACCCGGGTATTATTGCAGAGAGTCATTATTCAACTACTTATGGTAACGTCATTGCTAGACCTGGTGTGGCGGGGGAGCAGTGTGCGGCGCAGGTCAGCAGGAAGCAAGTCCGGGACCGGTCCGAGCAACGCAGCCTCAGCCACCGGGGATCGCATCCGGCCCGGCAATCCAAAGGAAGGACCCAACCGATGCGCAAACGCATCGCTCGGTCGCTCTTCGCCGTTGCGGCGGCGGGCGTCACAGTCACCACTCTGAGCCTCATGGCCGCCGGCGCCGCCAGCGCGGCAAGCACGGCCGCATCCGTGAAGGCACCACATGTCATCAACCCGCCATCGGGCGGGTCGCCGATCTACACGCCTCCCTGCAACCAGGCCGGCGGGTTCGTAACCGCCGTCGACAATGGAGGTTGCGCGGGGTACGTGGCCAGTGGGCGGAACTTCAGGTTCGCGCAGTCGGTGATCACGGTGCCGACGGTCACCGCAGACCGCACCTCGCCGATCCAGTTCGTCGGGCTCAGCAGCGCGGACTCCACGGCGGGGGCTGGCATTATCTCCTGCGAAGTCGCGGCGCATGTCTTCGGCGCTACCTGCACGGCGAACACCTACCTGGCCTTCGCGCTTACCGACACCAACGGCGTTCTCGGGCCAGTCGCCCATTTCGTCCCGCTTCCTGGCGTCATCGCTGGTGACGGGGTCTTCTTCAGCATCTACGAGAACGTGTCGGGTAACCAACTGCATTTCGTCATCACCTTGCCGGGCGCTAGCGGTCCCACGTACGCGTTCGGGGACAGCGCCAACGGAGCTGTCTACAACCACGCCCTGGCGCTGGCCGACTGGGACGGCACCTTTACCGGCGAACCGGCTCCAGTGACGGCCAACAAGCGGGTGACCCAGTTCTTCCAGGGCCGGTTCACCACGGTCAGCGGTGCCCAGGGCACGTTCAATGGCCCGTGGGCCCTGAACCCGGTGGAGGTCACCAGCAACGGGTTCGCCCCGCCGCGCGGGACGCTGATCTCGGCGCCGGCTTTCCTGTGGACCGACGGGAACAGTTTCAAGGGCCTGTGGGGCGACGCCTTCGGCGTGTGGCTCTACAGTTCCTGATCAGTAGCTGAACTGGCGCGGCCCAGGACGGGTTCTCCCCGTCCTGGGCCGCGCTCTGCGTATCGGCAGTCGAGCTCTATGCCTCCGGCCCAGTCTCGAACGCATCGGCACCGGGGATCCCGGTCTGGCCAGGGAAGTCGCACCCGCGCGGGATGAGCGTTTGATCCCCCGCAAAGGGCGCGAATCGGGCTGACCAAAGGCGAACAACCGGGGGCCTGAACGCCGCCCAAACACCCTGTGCCATGCTGCTAATTGCACAGAGTCAGCATTAGACTACTCATGGTAATGTCATTGCTGGGCTAGATGCTGCGGGGGAGCAGCGCAGGTCAGCGGGGGGCAAGTCCGGGACCGGTCCGAGCGGTGCCCCTCAGCCACCGGGGGGATCGCATCCGGCCCGGCAATCTAAAGGAAGGACCCAACCGATGCGCACACGCATCGCCAGGTCGCTCTTCGCCGTTGCGGCGGCGGGCGTCACAGCCACCACTCTGAGCCTCATGGCCGCCGGCGCCGCCAGCGCCTCTCCTGTCATCAACATGCCGTCGGGCGGCACTCCCGTCTACACCAACACGAACTGCACCACGGGCACCTGTGCTGTCGCCGGCTACCAGGCCAGCGGGCGGGACTTCCGGTACGCGCAGGCTGTGATCACGGTGCCGACCAGCATCGGAGCTGTGGCCACGTCGCCGGAACTCTACGTGGGCCTGCACGACGGCAACCTGACGAACACCGACTACCCGAGCGCGTGGGCGCATGCGGGCATCGAGCCCTGCACGGTCGGCGGAGGGTGCCCGAGCGGCTGGGAGGGCTTCTATGAGGTCTTCCAGGACGGTGCTCCGGTCATCACCGTGCACGTGCCGTTCGCGGGCGTGGTCGCCGGTGATGGCGTGTTCTTCAGCATTTACTTCAACTCGGTGGGCAACGCGGACCGTTTCGTGGTCACCCTGCCGGACGGCACCACCTTCGGCCAGACGGTCGCGGTGAACGGCCCGGTCTACACCAGCGCCGTAGCATCGGCTGACTGGACCAACACGGGCGCGCTAAATCCGAATCCGGCCGTGCCCGCTGCCAACACCAGGGTGAGCCAGTTCTTCCAGGGCCGGTTCACCACGCTCAGTGGCCAGCAGGGCACATTCAATGGTCCGTGGTCACTCAACCCGGTGGAGGCCACCACCAACGGGTTCGCTCCTCCGTCGGGGACGCTGGTCGCGGCGCCGGCCTTCCTGTGGACCGACGCGAACAGCTTCAAGGGCCTGTGGGGCGACGCCTTCGGCGTGTGGCTCTACCACCCCTAATCGGTAGCTGAAATGGCGCGGCCCGGGACGGGTTCTCCCCGTCCCGGGCCGCGTCTCTGTCTGCCGTTAACTCTGCGTGGCGCCACCGCGTGCGCAGGAGCGGGGCAGTGGCACCATCCCGGGCGGGGCTCAGAAGGGCTGACGCGCTCAGTCACGAGCGGCATCGGCACCCGGGAATCCCAGGTCTGGCCCGGGACGCCGCACCCGTGCGGGATGGGCATTTAGTCCCCCGCAAAGGGCGCGAATCGGGCTGACCAAAGGCGAACAACCGGGGGCCTGAACGCCGCCCAAACCCCCTGTGCCATGCTGCTAATTGCACAGAGTTATTATTCGACTACTCATGGTAATGTCATTGCTGGGCCAGATGCTGCGGAGGAGCAGGGTGAAGCGCAGGTCAGCAGGGGGCAAGTCCGGGACCGGTCCGAGCGGTGCCCCTCAGCCACCGCGGGATCACATCCGGCCCGGCAATCTAAAGGAAGGACCCAACCGATGCTTAGACGCATCGCCCGGCCGCTCTTCGCCGTTACGGCGGCGGGCGTCACAGCCACCACTCTGAGCCTCATGGCTGCTGGCGCCGCCAGCGCCGCCCCGGCCGTCAACATGCCGTCAGGCGGCACTCCCGTCTACACCGACACGAACTGCGGCAACGACACCTGTGCCATGGCGGGCTACCAGGCCAGCGGCCGGGACTTCCGGTACGCGCAGGCCGTGATCAAGGTGCCGACGACGCCCGGCAACGTCGCCACGTCGCCCAACTCCTATATCGGGCTCGATGACGGAGTCCTGACCTCCACCAGCGAGCCGGATTCAGGTGCGTGGGCCGGCATCGAGCCGTGCAATCCCGGTCCGGGCTGCGTGAACGGCTGGGAAGGCTTCTACCAGGTGTTCGAGAACGGCACGCCTGGCGTCGACGTCTTCGAAGTGCCCCTCACCGGGGTGACCCCTGGTGATGGCGTGTTCTTCAGCATCTATTTCAACTCGGTCGGCAACGCGGACCGGTTCGTGGTCACGCTGCCGGACGGCACCACGTCCGCCCAGACGGTCGCGGTGCACGGGCCCGTCTACAACTCCGCGCTGGCCGTGACGGACTGGAGTTTCACCGACGCGTCGCCGAGTCCGGCCGCGCAGAACGGCAACACCCGGGTGACCCAGTTCCTGCAGGGCCGGTTCACCACGCTCAGTGGCCAGCAGGGCACATTCAATGGTCCGTGGTCACTCAACCCGGTGGAGGCCACCACCAACGGGTTCGCTCCTCCGTCGGGGACGCTGGTCGCGGCGCCGGCCTTCCTGTGGACCGACGCGAACAGCTTCAAGGGCCTGTGGGGCGACGCCTTCGGCGTCTGGATCTACGGCACGGGCGCAACGCCCACGCCCACGCCCACGATCACGATCACGCTCGCACCTCCGGCGTAGCTGAAATGGCGCGGCCCACGCGGGCCTGCCTGGGTGGGCCGCGCACCCCGCATCGGTACTCAGCCACGCATACCACCCCGGCCAGGCCAGGTCCTGGCGGCCAGCCGGAACAGTCCGGCTGGCGGAAGTCATGGTCCCGTTCCGGATACGGAACGGACTGGAGATGAAAGGTATCGACCGATGCGCAGACGCATGACGCGGACGCTGCTCGCCGCCGCGGCGGCCGGAGCGACCGCCGCCACCCTGGGCCTCACGGCCGCCGGTGCCGCCAGCGCGGCGAGTACGACGACCCATACGACCGGCCCGCCGTCCGGCACCACGCCCATCTACACCAACGCCAACTGCGACACCGATCTGTGTGCCCAGTCCGGCTACCAGGCCAGCAACCGGGACTTCCGGTTCGCGTCGGCCGTGATCAGGGTGCCGACCTCGAACGGAGTCGTCGACATCTCCCCGCAGTTCTACGTGGGGCTTCAGGACACGAACGGGTGGGCCCATGCGGGCATCGAGCCCTGCACCGGCGGCGGCTGCCCGAACGGCTGGGAGGGCTTCTATGAGGTCTTCCAGGACGGCACTCCGCTCCTCACCGTGCACGTGCCCTTCGACGGGGTGGCCGCCGGTGATGGCGTGTTCTTCAGCATCTACTTCAATTCGGTCGGCAACGCGGTCCGGCTCGTGGTCACGCTGCCGGACGGCACCACCTCCGCGCAGACGGTCGCGGTGAACGGCTCCATCTACACCGCCGCGGTGGCGGAGGCCGACTGGAGCAACGACGACACCCAGCCGATTCCGACGGTTCCACTGGCCAACACCCGGCTGACCCAGTTCTTCCAGGGCCGGTTCACCACGCTCAGCGGCTCGCAGGGCACGTTCGACGGCCCGTGGGTGCTCAGCCCGATCGAGACCACCACCAACGGGCACGCTCCGCCCGCCGGAACGCTGATCTCGGCGCCCAGCTACCTGTGGAACGACGGGAACAGCTACCAGGGCCTGCCCCGTGACGCCTTCGGTGTCTGGCTCTACAACCCGTAAATCGCTCGCTGGAATGGCGCGGCCCAGCGGGGTTTCCCCGCTGGGCCGCGCCCCCCGCATCGGTACGCGGGCCTCCCGCATACCACCCTGGCCAGGCCACGTACTGGCGGTCAGCCGAACCCTCCGGCTGGGACGACATGGTCCGGCTCCGCACCGGAACCGGACTGACCGGAAAGGTATCGACCGATGCGCAGACGCATGACACGCGCACTCCTCGCCGCAGCCGCGACTACGCCGCATTCCAACGCGCCGTCGGTCGGAACCCCGATCCTCTCGCCGCCGTGCATCAGCTACCAGCTAGAGCTCAACTCAGGTGCCTGCTCTGGCTATGAATCCAGCGGGCGCGACTTCCGGCCGGAAGCCTGTTTCGGCGCCGAGCTTCCGGTGGACCGACGGGACCAGCTTCAACGGCCTGCCCGGTGATGCCTTTGGCGCCTGGCTCTACAACTCGTGAGCAATCAAGCTCTTCCGCTAGCCATCTGCACTGGAAATGAGAGGTACCACCGATGCGCAGACGCATGACCCGCGCCCTTCTCGCCGCAGCCGCGGCGGGCGCCACCGTTACCGCCCTGGGCTGCACAGCGGCCGGCGCGGCGAGCACGGCGTCCCACATAATCAACCCGCCGTCCGGCGGCACGCCCATCTACACGGACGCGAACTGCCCGCCGGTCGTTATTCCAGTAATCGGCGGGTCGGCCTCGGTGAATGCGGCTAACGCGACCATCACCTCCGCGTCCTGCGCCCGGTCCGGTTATCAGGCCAGCGGCCGGGACTTCCGGTTCGCCCAGGCCGTGATCGCGGTGCCGACGTCGAATGGGTCCCTCGCTACGTCGCCGGACCTCTACGTCGGGCTCTACTCCTCGCCGACGGAGTTCGCCCGGGCCGGCATCGAGCCCTGCGCCATCACCCTCGGCTGCCCGAGCGGCTGGCAGGGCTTCTACGAGGTGATGCAGCAGGGCGTTCCGACGCTCGACGTCACCGTTCCCTTCACTGGTGTTGTCGCCGGTGACGGGGTGTTCTTCAGCATCTACTTCAACTCGGTGGGCAACGCCCTCCGGTTCGTCGTGACGCTGCCGGACGGCACCACCTTCGGCCAGACGACGGCGGTGAACGGGCCCATCTACACCACTGCGGTGGCCCTCGCCGACTGGTCCCTCACGACCACCAGGCCAGCTCCGGCCGTGCCGCTGGCCAACAGCCGGGTAACCCAGTTCTTCCAGGGCCGGTTCACCACGCTCAGCGGCCAGCAGGGCACGTTCAACGGCCCGTGGACGGTCAACCCGGTCGAGGTCACCACCAACGGGATCGCGCCTCCGGGCGGGACGCTGATCTCGGCGCCGAGCTTCCTGTGGACCGACGGGAACAGCTTCAAGGGGGAGCCGGGCGACGCCTTCGGCGTATGGCTCTACAACCCCTAAATCCAGCTCGCAACGGCGCGGCCCGGGCCCAGACAGTGTGCCCGGGCCCGGGCCGCGCCGTCACGACCTGAGCGTCCGGGTGGCCGACGCGATCGTCTGCTGGCAGTCCGACCAGGAAGGATTCCGCTGATGCGCAAACATATCGCCCGGACGCTGCTGGCCGCTGCGGCCGTCGGCGTCACGGTCACCACGTTCGGCTTCACCGCCGCGAGCGCCGCCAGTGCGGCGAGCACCGCGCGGGCGGGCAGTATCCTCAACCCGCCGTCCGGTGGAGCGCCCATCTACACCATGGCGAACTGCGGCAACTTCAAGGGTCCCATCAACGGCCCCGCCGCCCCGCCGGGCTGTGCCATGTCCGGTTACCAGGCCAGCGGGCGGGATTTCCGGTTCGCACAGGCCGTGATCGCCGTGCCGACCACCAACGGAGGGTTCGGGTCGCCGTCGTTCTACATAGGCCTCAACGACGGAATCCTGGGACCGGCCTCGGACCCGAACGGGTTCGCGCACGCCGGCCTTGAGCCCTGCCCCATCAACGTCGACACCTGCCCGAACGGCTGGGAGGGTTTCTACCAGGTAGAAGAGAACGGCACTCCGGGCGTCTTCGTTCGTGTCCGGTTGGCCGGGGTGGCCGGCGGTGACGGGGTGTTCTTCAGCGTCTACTTCAACTCGGTGGGCAATGCGGTCCGGTTCGTGGTCACGCTGCCGGACGGCACCAGCACCGGCCAGACGGTCGCGGTGAACGGCTCCGTCTACACCACCGCGGTCGCGGTGACGGACTGGTCACAGTTTGGCTCGGGCCCGGCCGCGCCGGTGGCCAACACCCGGCTGACCCAGTTCCTCCAGGGCCGGTTCAGCACGCTCAGCGGCCAGCAGGGCACCTTTGAGGGCCCGTGGACCCTCAACCCGGTCGAAGCCACCAGCAACGGTTTCGCCCCGCCGTCCGGGACGCTGATCTCGGCGCCGAGCTTCCTGTGGACGGACGGGAACAGCTTCAAGGGCCTGCCGGGAGACGCCTTCGGGGTCTGGCTCTACAACCCCTAGATCCCGCCGTGCGCGATGCTGCCCGGGCCCTGACCGTGTCCGGACCCGGGCAGCGCCATCCGAACGAACTCACCCGGGTTCGACTGGCGGACGCCATCGCCGGCCGGCCCTCCCGTCTGGAAGGGATCCAGCGATGCGAAGACACATCACCCGGACACTGCTGGCCGCCGCGGCCGCCAGCGTTACGGTCACCACCCTCGGCTTGAGCGCCGCCAATGCGGCCAGCACGGCCGGTGCGGCCCGGGTCGGCGGCACCGTCCTCAACCCGCCTTCCGGCGGCCCGCCCATCTACACGAACGCGGGCTGCGACGGCTTCATAGGCGGCCCGCTCCGGGGTTCCACGAACGCGCCTGCCACCCCGCCGACCTGTGCGATGTCCGGTTACCAGGCCAGCGGGCGGGACTTCCGGTTCGCTCAGGCGGTCATCACGGTGCCGACCATCGCCGGAGTAGTTGACACGTCTCCGCAGTTCTATGTGGGCCTCAACGACGGGGGGACCATAGGACCCGCCACGCGGCCGAACGGATGGGCGCATGCGGGCATCGCCGCGTGCACCGTCAACGTCGACACCTGCCCGGACGGTTGGACGGCCTTCTACCAGGTGATCCAGTTCGGTACCCCAGGTGTCTTCGTCAGCGTCCCGCTGACCGGAGTGGCCGGCGGCGACGGGGTGTTCTTCAGCGTCTACTTCAACCTGGTGGGTAACGCGGTCCGGTTCACGGTCACGCTGCCGGACGGCACCACCATCAGCCGGACCGTCGCGGTGAACGGCTCCGTCTACACCACCGCCGTGGCGATGGCCGACTGGCTCTTCACGGGCACCTCGCCGATTCCAACGGTTCCACTGGCCAACACCCGGCTGACCCAGTTCTTCCAGGGCCGGTTCACCACGCTGAGCGGCCAGCAGGCCACCTTCACCGGCCCGTGGGCGCTCAACCCGGTCGAGGTCACCACCAACGGGGTGGCGCCGCCGGGCGGGACGCTGCTCTCCGCGCCGAGCTTCCTGTGGACCGACGGGAACAGCTTCAACGGCCTGACCGGGGACGCGTTCGGCATCTGGCTCTACAACCCGTAAGAAGGAAAGGACTCCAGCAATGCGAAGAAACGTCACCCGGACCCTGCTGGCCGCTGCGGCGGCAGGCGTCACGGTCACCACACTCAGTTTCAGCGCCGGCGCTGCCGGCGCGGCGAGCACCGCGAACGCCCCCCAGGCCGGAAGCACCATCGTCAACTCGCCGTCCGGCGGCACGCCCATCTACACGGACGCGAACTGCCCGCTGCTCAACATCGGCGGGCCTGACGCAAACGCACCTGCCCTGTCCGATGCCCCAGCCGCCCCCCAGCCGTCCTGCATCACGTCTGGCTATCAGGCCAGCGGGCGCGATTTCCGGTTCGCGCAGGCCTTGATCGTGGTGCCAACGTCGCGGGGGCTCATCAGCACGTCGCCCTCGTTCTACGTCGGGCTCAGCGCCTCGGCGACCGAGTACGCCCGGGCCGGGATCGTGCCCTGTGGCGTGAACATCGTCACCTGCCCGAATGGCTGGCGCGGGTTGTTCCAGGTGGAGGAGCCGGGTGCGCCGCCGATCACCCAGATCATGAACTTCAGTGCGGCGGTGCCCGCCGGCTCAGGCGTGCTGGTGAGCATCTACTTCAACCAGGCCGGCAACGCGGTCCGGTTCTCGGTCACGCTGCCGGACGGCAGCATCGTCGGCAAGACCTTCGGGGTGCACGGCCCTGTCTACACGTCCGCGGTGGCGGCGGCGGATTGGACCTTGACGAGGACGAGGCCGCAGCCGGCCCGTCCGGTGGCCAACACGCGGTGGACCCAGTTCCTGCAGGGCCGGTTCACCACGCTCAGCGGCCAGGCGGGCACGTTCGCCGGCCCGTGGACGCTGAACCCGGTGGAGGTCAGCAGTAACGGCCTCGCGCCGCCGGATGGCACGCTGATTTCCGCGCCGAGCTACCTGTGGACTGACGGGAACAGCGTCAACGGCCTGCCCGGCGATGCCTTCGGCGTCTGGCTCTACAACTGACCGGCCGCTACTGAGGCCGCCACGGCACGGCGGGCGGCGGCAGGTCCGGCGGCGCCAGGAAGGCGGGCGGGCTGGCCAGGTCGAGCGCGTCGAGCGGGGAAGCGGCCGCCGCGTCCCGGTCGGTGAGCGGCGGCAGGTTCCATTTCTGCTCGATCAGCTTGAGCACCGAGGTGTGATCGAGCACCTGGCTGCAGACGTAGTCAGGCCGCGCGTAGGGCGACACGATCACCGCGGGCACCCGGAATCCGTACCGGTCGTAGCGGCGCGGCCCGGCATCCGCCTGGGCCAGCTGGGCGAGCGGCCCTTTCAGGACGGTCCGCAGGCACGCCTGCACCCAGCCCGGCAGCGTCAGCAGGCTCCGGCCCTCGACATCATCGGGCGGCGGCGCGGCCGGCGGGTCGACATGGTCGTAGTAGCCGCCGTGCTCGTCGTAGACCCAGATGAGCAGGGTGTCCTTCCATCCCTTGCCGTGCATGACCCGGTTGATCACTTCGGCGGCAAAACTCTCACCGAGCTGAATGTCTTGCGGATTCTCCTCCGAGAACGACCCGAAATCAGGATCGACAATGCTGAACGAGGGGAGTGTGCCATTGTCAGCGTCCGCAAAGAACTGGTCGGAAGTCCGCAGATGCAGCAGGCAGCGGGCCAGCCCGAGCGGGTACAGGCCGGCCGTGAACGACTTGTTGCCCCGTTCCAGGTTGAGCAGCGGCGGGAACCACCGGCCCAGGGCCACGAAGCGGCGCGCCGCGACGAGCCCGTGCCCGCCGAGCAGTCGCTTGAGCACGATGCGGGCCTTGGACACGTGGTGGTAGTTCACCCACGAGATGCCGTGCTTGGTGAGCATGTCGAAGATCGTCCCCGCCGGCGGGTAGTCCACGAGGTCGAAGGGCAGGTCATCGACGAGGCCGTGCGCGGTCCCGGCGATCAGGAAGCGGCGGTTGGGGAACGTCGGGCCGAGGCAGGAGCAGAACCAGTGATCGGCCAGCGGGAACGTCCTCGCCAGGCCGTAGTAGAAGGGCAGGTCCTGCCCGGTCCAGTAGCCCATGGGCACCGTGGGGTCCCGCTTGGGCGCCAGGGCCTGGGTGCTGGTCACGAACCCGTCGCACGCGCCGCCGCCGCGCTGCAGGTAACTGGCGTGCCAACTCTGGGTCGGCACCTGCTCCGCCTGCACGGTGGACTTCTGGTGATACGCGCGGACCGGGTCGCCGCCGCGCCGGGGGTTGGCGATGTCCGGCGTGCCGTCTGGCCGCAGCGGGAATCCCGCACCGCGCCCGGTGAGCATGCCGAAGTAACTGTCGTAGGAGTGGTTTTCCATCATCAGCACGACGATGTGCTTGATCTGCGGTATCAGGTCGGTCCCGGCCGGCCGGTCAGGCTGGGGGAGTGTCCCCGGCCGCAGGACACCCATACGGCGGGTGCGCCGGTCGATCTCGCGATGCTCAAGCCGGTCTAACACGTCGCGCCCCTCCGCGAATTGCCCGTTGCGGCGATCGTCTCACGATCAGCCGCCGCAGGCACGGAGGCCGCGCACCTGGCACTGAATGAGTTGCCGGCCGGCACTCGCGGTACGGGGGCCCGCTGGGGGCCCGCCCCAGCGGGCCCCCGCAGGCCACAGACGGGTCAGCCGCTGACTGAGAAGCTGTTGACCTGGAAATTCTCCCCGCCGCTGGACGAGGTGATTTCCCAGCCGAACTGGACGTTGCCGAGGGTGATGTTGCCGAACCAGCCCTGGCTTTCAATCCACTTGAGCACGGCCAGGATATTCACCGTGCCCGAGGTCGTGCTGCCGGTGTTGACGAAGGAGAACACCTGGTTCGAGCCGTTGCTGCCCTTGTAGACGTTCCACCGGTAGCCGCCGACCGAGACGGTGGTTACCTCGGACCCGAGCGGCCCGACCGCGCCGGTCTTGTTCATCCAGAGCATCGTCTCGTAGGCGTTGCCGGTGTCCCAGATGTCGTACGCGGTCTCGTAGGCGCCACCGCTGGGGTTCGTCACGTTGAAGCTGGACGTGACTGAGCTCAGCGAACTGAGTGACGCGCCGATGTACCTGGTGTCGTTCGGGAACGACTTCACGCCGCCGGTGTTGGGCTGGTTCGACCAGACTCCCCAGTTGCTGACGGAGTTCGCCCAGATGGTCTGCGGTCCCGCGCCGCTGCCCCAGACGTCGTTGTACAGCGTGTAGCCCCCGTTCGACCAGGAGCCGAACTTGGCGGTGGACGACCACACGGCGGCGGATGCGGCGGTGGCCGTCGCCAGGGCCACGACAATGGCCAGCACTGGGGTCAGCGCAAGGTAGCGCAGCTTTCTGATCATGGACGATTCTCCCTTTCCCTTCGTGCGATGGACCTTGCGACCCCGCTCTATCGAAGCGCTTCGACATTTTCATCGTTACAGAGTCGTGTCAAGGGCGTTACGCCTGACCGAAGGGTCGGCCTATCCCGAGCAGGGATGACTTCCCGCGGCTCGCCGGATGCCCCTCCGAAAGGTCCATTGGGCTGGGATTCTGGCCGGAACCTGGCGGCCGTTGATGAACTGTGGCGCAGTCCGCGAAACTGTGTCGGCCGCTCCGCCACGATCGATGTCGAAGCGCTTCGATCAATGCGTTAAGTAATGGTCTGGGCTGGGACGATGGCGAGCTCCGGCGCTCGTGTCAGGCCAGCGTGGCTACGCTGACTACGGAATCGATCGGCAGGTCGTCCGCCGCAAGGAGGCGCGTCTGATGGCAACCGTCAGCGTCCGGTACATCGTTAACGATGTAGCCGAGGCGATCGCGTTCTACTGCCAGAATCTAGGGTTCCGCGAGGAGATGCACCCGGCTCCCTCGTTCGCGATGCTGTCCCGGGGTGACCTTCGCCTGGTCCTCAGCGCCCCGGGCGGTGGGCCAGGTGGCGGCCAGGCCATGCCCGACGGCACCCAGCCGCAGCCGGGCGGATGGAACCGGTTCACCCTTGAGGTCAATGACCTCGCCGGCACGGTCGAGGCCCTGCGGCGGGGCGGTGCCCATTTCCGCAACGACATCGTCACTGGCGTAGGCGGCAAGCAGATCCTGATCGACGATCCTTCGGGCAATCCCGTCGAGCTGTTCGAGCCGATCTTGCCGGAGGCGCGTCTGTCCCAGCGGCCCTGAGGCGGCTACCGGCGCCGGCCGGATCGCCGGGCCCCGGTCGTGCTGCGGCCGGTGCCGCGACGGAGCGCACCGCCATGCTGGACCACCGCTCCTACGCTAGGGCCGTGCAGGAGCAGCCAGGCAACATTGATCAGTGCGAGCTGGCCCGCGTCCTGCGGGAGCAGTGGGGTCTTGCGTCCGCAGAGCTGCGCTACGCGCCGGTGGGCTTCGGTGATCACCATTGGGAGCTCACCGATACCGCAGGCGGCCGCTGGTTTGTCACCGTTGCCGAGCTGAGCGGCGGCTGGCGTGGCACCGGCCCGGCGGCGGGATACGCGGACCTGCGGGCCTCGATGGAGACGGTGATCGCCCTGCGCCAGGCCGGGTTGGAGTTCGCCGTCGCGCCGGTGCCGACCGGCCTGGGGCAGGCACTGGCCCCGCTGGGTGCCGGGCATGCCATCACCGTGTTTCCTCACCTGGACGGCGCATTCGGGGACTGGGGCGACGAGATGCCAGAGCGTGATCGGCTGGCCGTCATCGACATCCTGGCCACGCTGCATAACGCCACCCCGCTGGCCCGGCGAACGGCGCGGACCCGCAGCCCGGATCTGGCTGGCCGGCCAGCTCTGGAGGCCGCGCTCGGCGAGCTGAGCCAGCCGTGGGGTGGCGGCCCCTACAGTGAGCCGGCCCGTCAGCTGCTGGCCCGGCACCGCCACCAGCTCGGCCGGGCCCTGGCGCGCTTCGACGAGCTTGTCCGCGAGACCGCCCGCAGCGGGCCGGCCGTGCTCACTCACGGCGAGCCGCATCCGGGCAACATCATGCGCAGCGCGGGCCAGCTGCGCCTGATCGACTGGGACACCGTTGGCCTGGCGCTGCCGGAGCGTGACTTGTGGATCGTGGCCGGTGCGGGCACCCGCGAGGCTGACCGCTACGCCGGGCTCACCGGCCACCCGGTCAGCGCCGCCGCCCGGCACATGTACCGGATGCGCTGGAGCCTGGACGACCTCACGCTGTGCCTCGGTGATTTCCGGGGCCCGCACACGCAGACCGAGGACACCGGGCTGGCCTGGACGGCCTTCACCGAGGTGATCGAGGCGATCGGCGACCTCGCGCGGTAAGTGCCCGGGGCCCTGGCCTGCTCAACGGCCTGTCCGCTGGACTGACCCGGTTCTCCCGCTCGCCGTGACCTGGCCCGTGGGCGCGGTTCAGGACCAGCGTCCAGGTGGCGGGGACCTCAGGCCCTGCCTGGGCCGGCCTGCGTGGCGCGATGCTGATGGTGGCACTTCTAGCTGACGTAGGGAGGCGCAGGCAATGATGCTGACCTGGAAGGATGGGGTGACCACGCTGTTCATGGGCGCCATCGTGGCGGTGTACGCGACATTCCTGCACGGCACGAGCCTGTGGCTGATTTCCAGTGCGCGGGGGACAACGGCCGAGGTGATGGTCCTGGGCATCATCGGCGGATGTGCGCTCGGCGCGGTCGGCGACCTGTACACCGGTACGCGATCCCGGCCGACCCATGTTTTCGTGGCGATCGCGACCACACTCGGCGTCATTGCTCTCGCCGCGGGGGTAATCGGGCTGATCACCGCCAGCACGGCCGCGCTGGCCGTCCTGGTGGCCGCCACGATCGCGCTGTGGCTGACCGCGACGATCCGGCACGCGTTCACCATCTCCACGGCGGCCCCGGCTGGCCGTGACGTGCACGAGGTCATCCATCCGGAGGACACGGCACGCCGCTGAGCGCCGCAGCCAGGCGGAGCAGGCCGCTGAAGGCGGAAGTCCTTTGCGCCACTGGATCAGGTCCGTCAAGCCTACCTTGACTCGACAGGTCGTCAAGGATACCCTGACGATATGGCGAATTCTCGAAGTCCCGTGCCAGCTGCCAGCAAAATCGAGACCTTGTGCTGCTCGTTCTGCAGCAAGGACAAGGACTCGATCGCCAAGCTCATCGCCGGTCCGGGCGTCTACATCTGTAACGAATGCGTGGATCTCTGCGATCGGATCATCGCCGAGGAGACGGTGCGCGAGTTCGGCTCGTGGAGCGAGCGACCAGATGACGAGCTGCTCGCGAGCCTGGCACGGGTTCAAGCTGTGGTTTCACAGGTCGATGCCGCCGTACATGACCATGTGGCCACCTTGCGCGCGCGGGGCATCAGTTGGACCCGCATCGGGGAGGCGCTTGGCGTGTCGAAGCAGGCAGCATGGGAGCGGTTCTCCGGAGAGGACTGACCGCCGCCGAGGCAGTGATTTGACCTTGCCCCTGGGGCCAGGCCGAACCTGATTTCGCTGGGCAACCTGCTCAGTATGAGGAGGGCACGAGTGGAGCTGATGACCAGCGGGGCTTTTGCTCGGGCGTCCCGGCTTTCGCGCAAGGCGCTTCGCCTGTACGACGAGCTGGGCCTGCTGTGCCCGGTCCGGGTCGACCCGGTGTCGCAGTACCGTTTCTACGCTCCGGCCCAGCTCGAGCAGGCCAGGCTGGTGGCCTGGCTGCGCCGCCTGGGCATGCCGCTGGCCTCGATCCGCGCCGTGAGCACGCTGCCACCGGTGCAGGCGGCGTCGGAACTGGCCGCGTACTGGGCTCAGATCGAGGCGGAGACCGCGGCCCGGCGTCAGCTCGCTGCCTTCCTCGTCGGCTATCTGTCCGGAAAGGACACCGTCATGCCTGATGCTCAGGGCAAGCTTGCCGTCCGCTACGCGGTGCAGTCCGATATCGGCCTGCACCGCCAGGACAATGAGGACGCGGTCTATGGGGGGCCCAGGCTGCTCGCGGTCGCCGACGGGATGGGGGGCCACGCCGCTGGCGAGGTGGCCAGCGCGGCCGTCATCGAGGCGCTGCGACCGCTGGACACCCAGGTACCGGCCGGTGAACTGCTCAACGCGCTCGATCATGCGGTGCGCCGGGCTAACAGCACGCTGAGCGACATCGTCAAGGCCGACCCATCCTTGCGAGGCATGGGCACGACGCTGACCGCTCTGCTGTGGTCAGGCTCGCAGCTGGGGCTCGTGCACATCGGTGACTCGCGCGCCTATCTGGTCCGTGACGGCGAGATGTTCCAGATCACCCAGGACCACACGCTGGTGCAGTCCTTGCTGGACGACGGCAAGATCACGGCCGAGGAGGTCGCCTCCCACCCCCAGCGCTTCATGCTGCTGCGGGCGCTGGACGGGGGTAACTCCGAGCCTGACCTCCAGCTGCGCGAGGCGCGGCCCGGAGACCGGTACCTGCTCTGCTCGGATGGCCTGCACCAGGTGGTGGCGGCGGATGCGCTGGCGCGAGTCCTGCTCAATGTCACCGATCCGGATCAGGCCGCGGCGGATCTGATCGCGCTGGCCATCGACGGCGGAGGTCCCGACAACGTCAGCTGCATTGTCGCCGACGTGGTGGCCCTGGAAGCACCGGCCCAGGTCTAGGCGTCCGCGGACCGCGTGGTGAGGGCTGGGCTTCTTCTGGGATCACCTGTGCCGGAGCGAGAAGAGCGCGCCAAGGGTCGGACCCTCACGACCAGCTTGGAAGATCGGTAGCACGACCTGCCGCGTGACCTGCGGGGCGGCGGTCCTGGTCGCTGGCTCGCGGGTGCCCGTGAGTCACCGTGATTCACCCTGGATTGCCGTGCTGTGTGGCACGCGGATGGGTGGCGCCGCGCCGCGCGGGGCCTCCGTCTCGGAGTCGGAGGGCCCCGCGCCTGTTCGTCCGGCACGAAAGACAGCGTCTGGCCGTAGTGATATCCATGCCAAGACAGGGCAAGCTCGTCCCAACGCGGCGGGTGTTATGGCAGCCGGGGTGCCCGGGACGCATCCCCAGACTCGTGACCCCAGGAGTGTGGCAGGGGTGTCGGCAGGCAAAATCGCGGGGCAGGCGAAGCGCAACGCAACCAGCGGAACGGGCACACGACGGGCACGCGGACGCAGCAGGGCATTCTGAAGGTCACTCGGAGATTAATGATCATGCATCTGACCTGGGCGGGAACCACTGGAGCGGGCGAAGGGAATCGAACCCTCATGACCAGCTTGGAAGGCTGGCGCTCTGCCATTGAGCTACGCCCGCGGGCTCGGCGGGAACTCCTGGCTCGGCCACCGGGTCTGCACCGACAGCGTACCGGCTGCGGGCCATCTCGGGTGAACCGCCGGACCTGCCGGACACAGCGGGACGGGGGCAGGTTGGGATGCCGTCGGCCGCGTGCGCTCAGCGGGTCAGGTGCTGCGGGACGGTAGGCTACGTTCCGTTGCACGGGATGTGGCGCAGCTTGGTTAGCGCGCCTGCTTTGGGAGCAGGAGGCCCCCGGTTCGAATCCGGGCATCCCGACCACAAACACCCAGCTCATACGTCCTGACCTGGCCGACCGCTCGGCGGCTGTTGCTGGGTGAGTAACTAAGTGAGTAACTAAGCATCGGGTTCGTCCCTGAAGACTGATCTTCCCCGGCAAGACCTCGGCACCTGTCAGGAGGACGGGGGGGAAGTGGCGGGCTCTTGGCCGTATCGAGGCAAAGGCCGCTCGTCCGCAGGAGGTCCGGATGCGAATACGGGAGCTAGCGCACCTGCTCCCACGTGAAGCCGGCCTCACGATCGGCGGCGGCGATGCAGGGGTGGAAGCGCTTGTGCACCCAGTGGCGCTCGCCGCGAATGGTTATCTGAGCCCACCGACCGGACACCGGGCCGAGTTGGGTGTGGCGTGGCATCGTGCCGACTAGAGACTGTGGCCTTGCACCACCCGACAGCTTGCTGCTTTCTAGTACGTAAATGGCGTCCGGGGTAACGGCCACACAGCGGTACTTGATCCGGTGCATGGTGAGCCCTGTGAGATACGTGATGACGAAGTAAGAGAAGTTCGGCGCTGCCTGGCAGATAAACACGTGCCGGATCTCGCTGCCCTCGGGCAGGAAAGGTGCCGAGTGCTCCACCAGATCTTTTCGCGGCGTCATGAAATCACATTCTGGCATCCACGTGTGGTGCGGGGCGACGACCAAGAGGCGGTCCGGTCCGGCGACCACGATCTGGCCGGATTCTGGCCGGACAGGAGGCCCCGGTTCGAATCCGGGCATCCCGACCACGACGTACCGACAGAGACCCTCCCGAAGTAGATCATCTTCATCGTTCTGGGCATCGTGGTCATTGACGCCCGGGCCGGGCACGAGCGGGGGATGCGGTACGCCTGCGCTGGGGCACCCGGGTCGGCTGGCGGACAGCGCGCAATAGCCGCTGCCGGCCCGTGGGGGGTGGTCGCCAGCGGCGTGCTGCGGACGGCCGCTCGTTACCGGGAGCCTGCTGACTGTCCTGGATCGGCTGACCCTGCTGCGGGCCACGTTGCATCCCCCGGAACGATGCCACCAGGCGGGCCACCAGGGTGGCCAGGAAGACCTGCCCGACCATCGCCTCGATCACCGCGACGGCCTGGCCCCCGCTGCCAGCCGCGGTGTAGTCGCCGTAGCCGAGCGTCGTCAGGGTAGTGAAGCTGAAGTACTGGAATGTCCGGGAATTGCCTGCCGACCGATCGGCGAAGAATGTGTTGCCTCCGAACCGGTACATGGCTCCGTAGAAAGCGGCGAACATCAACCCGATGATCATGTAGGCGCTGATCGCGCCGAAAATGCCCTGCAGGGTGACCTCGGGCTGGACGAGGACACGCCGCACGATGAGCGCGACGGAGAAGAGCAGTATCAGCGCGGTCCAGAGGCTGGTCACGCCAGCGCCGGCGTCCGCGGAATGCGTCAGCGACAGGGTGATGGCGGCCACGGAGCCGACAACAGCCACGACGATCGCCAGTTGCGCGGCCCGCCTGCCGAATCCCTCGGTGCGCAGCGCCAGCAGCGCCACCGCGACGAACAGCACAATCTGGATGATGCTGACCAGCACGCCGGTGGTGAAGGCTGAGATCAGGTAGCTGGTGACCAGGATGAGCAGCAGCAGCCCGAACTGGTTACCGCTATCCCGGCCGGACCGGGTGAGCCGGGCCAACCGGGTCGGCCGGGTGGCTGGGGTCACGCCTATGGACCCTACCTTCCAATGTCCGGTCCGGGACGGCCGTGCTGCACGGATGATCCGGTGGAGATGATCGTGGGCGCTCACACCTGCCCGGCCCGCTGCCTGGCCTGACTGGCCGGCCGTTCCCCCGTCCGGTCAGGCGGCGCGCCGGAACTGTCAGCTCGAAACACCGGGCGTGCCCGCTAGGAACCCAGCGCCTCGACCGGAGTGTCGAGCGCTGTCCGGACCTGGGCGGTAACCAGTCCGGGCCCGGGCAATGCCGCGTACGTGGCGAGCACGGCCGCGCGGAAGCTGTCGTGGATCGCGTCGGGGCCAAGGTACTGGCGGAGGTCAGCCTCGCCGAGCCGCCGGGCCAGCTCGCGGCAGTTCGTCGTGATCCGCAGCCGCGTGCCCGTGGACGCCAGCCGATGGTGCAGCGACACCAGGGCTGTCCGGCTGTCGCCGTCGATGTCGGCGCACGGGCGCAGGTCAAGGATGACCGTTCCCACCGGGCACGCGGAGCGCAGGACGCGGTCCAGAATGATGTCGGTGAGCCGGTCAGTCCGGCCTGTCTCAAGCGAGATCGACAATCCCAGGCACAGGATGGTCCCGGTCCCGGTCCCGGTCCTCGCCTCGACCTCCGGCCGACGTTCCGCCCGGCTGTCCGGCCTTGCGATATGCGGTCTTACCCGGGGTCTGCCGATCCGGGGCCTGCCGATCCGGGGCCTGGTGACCGGGGGCCCGATGATCCCAGGCTGGGCGACTACTGACGCGGCGACCGCGGGGGCCGGCGCGAACCGTGCTGGCCATCGCATGGGAGCAGCGGGACGCGGGAGCGACAGGAATCGCGAACGGTTCATGACAGCCCTCCGTCTCACTCGTGAGACTCCGCCGCCGAGCTGGCGGCGGCTCAGTCGTGGCACCGGAGCCAGCTCGGCAGCGGTCGTGCACAAGGCTGACCGGTGGGATACCTGCGGCGCATCACCCGGTCAGGGCGATGTGTCCCGGCCGCACCGATGATCTCTACATCGCGTGAGCGTGGCGGGGGCTGCGCCGGTTTGCGCCTGCTGCCCCGCCTGACCGCAGAGACGGGAGAATGCCCGGTATGCCCGGCCGGTTCATGGACGCCGCCGGTCGGCACGGCAACACCAAGAGTCCACGTTTGCCGGAAACGTAGGCCAGCGGCGCTCGAAATGGCGCAGAAAGACCGTTGATCCTGGGGAGTGGGTCACCTGGGGTCTCATCCGTCGCGCGCTGCCCCAGCGGACACGCCCGGAGCAGGCTGACTGGACGAGCGGGCGCCGCTGCACTAGGAACGTGATCAGGCAGGTCACCCGCAACGGGTGAGGCGGCCCGATCGGGTAACGGGCCAGGGTAGGCGTGGCTGACCGTTGTTGATGGCGGATTTGGCGCCGTTCCCGCCCGGCGGGCCCGCGTGGGAGGGACAAAGAACTGTTATGGCAGAGCCGAGACACAGCAGCGTGACCCGGGCGACAAGGTCAAAACAGGCGACGGCAGCCGACGAAGCCCACGGCGCCTCGAACGGCCGTGCCCCCGCAAAGCCCGCAGCCAAGTCCCCGGCGGCAGCCAATCCCCCCGCAGCGGCCAAGCCCAGGCTGGCGGCTAAGCCCAGGCTGGCGGCTAAGCCCAGGCTGGCGGCTAAGCCCAGGC
>CAYPQM010000031.1:0-12234 GCA_964412845.1 uncultured Streptosporangiaceae bacterium | reverse complement strand
AGCCCAGGCCGGCGGCTCAGCCCAAGTCGGCGGCCACCCCCGGAGATACCGCCACACGGCCTGGGCGGGCCACGTCTCCTGCGTCGGCTAAGCAGCCTGCACGGCTCAGGTCTCCCGCGGCAGCCACGCGGGTGCTGACTGCCGGCCCCCGAACCCAGCGCAAGCAGGCTGTGCGGGCGGAATCGGCCCCGCCGGACTTGACCCCGGCCCAGCGTGCCGCCCGGGGCAAGGCAGCGCGCCGCGAGGTGCCGCGGGAAAGCCACGTCACCTTCGAGGCACGAGCCGACCGGCCTGATCCGGTCAGCCTGCTGGAGTCCCAGGCGCGGTCCCGGGCGCCGGATCTGGTGCCGGTCCGGTACGGCCGGATGATGGTGTCGCCGTTCACCTATTACCGTGGCGCGGCCCTGCCCATGGCGAGCGACCTGGCCACCACCCCCAGGTCCGGGCTGATCGTCCAGGCCTGCGGTGACGCGCACCTGTCGAACTTCGGGCTTTTCGCGTCGCCGGAGCGCAATCTGATCTTCGACGTGAACGATTTCGACGAGACGCTGCCCGCGCCCTGGGAATGGGATGTCAAGCGGCTGGCCGCCAGCCTGGAAGTGGCCGCGCGCGAGAACGGGTTCAGCGGCAAGGACCGCCGCAAGATCCTGATGGCCACGGCCGGGCGGTACCGCCAGGCGATGCGCACCTTCGCCGGCCAGGGCAACCTGGGCGTCTGGTACGCGAAAGCCGACATGGACGACCTCCGCAGGCAGTTCGACGCGCTGCTGACGGCGCGGCAGCGGGTGTTCCTGGATAAGGGCCTGGCCAAGGCGCGGACCAGGGACAGCGCCCTGGAGCTGGCCAAGCTGTGCCGCCAGGTAGACGGCAGATTCCAGATCATCTCGGCTCCGCCGCTGATCGTCCGGCTGGCTGACCTGCTGCCCGGGCAGGTCGAGAGCGCCGAGTTCGGGCCGCAGCTGAGCAACCTGATCGGCCGGTACCGGCGCACGCTGCAATCTGACCGCCGGGTCCTGCTGGAGCAGTTCACGTTCACGGACATGGCCCGCAAGGTCGTCGGGGTCGGCAGCGTGGGCACCTGGTGCTGGATCATCTTGATGCTCGGCCGGGACGGCAGCGACCCGCTGTTCCTTCAGGTCAAAGAGGCGCAGGCATCCGTGCTCGCTCCTTTCGCGGGTACCAGCGCCTATGCCAACGAGGGTCAGCGGGTGGTGGCCGGGCAGCGCCTGATGCAGGCGTCGAGCGACATCTTCCTGGGCTGGCAGCGGACCACCGGGCCGGACGGGCAGGCCCGCGACTTCTACGTCCGCCAGTTGCGGGACTGGAAGTTCTCCCTCAACATCGACAGCTTGGTGCCTCGCGGCCTGCGCATCTACGGCGAGCTGTGCGGGTGGACGCTGGCCCGGGCGCATGCCAGGTCGGGGGACCGGATCGCGATCGCTGCCTACCTCGGCGCCTCGGACGTGTTCGACCGGGCGATCACGGATTTCGCCGCGACCTACGCGGACCAGAACGAGCGCGACTATCAGGCGCTCCTCGCGGCGGTGGCCGGGGGACGGCTGATCGCGGAACGCGGCGTGTAACCCCGCACCTGATCGCGATGGGTGCTGTGCGGGCCGGTCCCGGCGCGATCACGCGCCGGTTGTCCACCGACCCTACGACTGCGCGCGCACCCCAGCGGGCGTAGTGTGGCTAGCGCCCCGCGCCTGTCCGCGTTCCCCCAATGAGCCTGTTCTCGCAGCCTTTGGTAGAGCGCCCGGAATTCAGCCGCACTCAGTTTTGCCTGCCCAAACGGATCCCAGCCGCCCAGTCACGTAGTCACCGACCGGCGCCGTTACTGCGGCCGTTATGATCCGCCGCGGGCCGGGCGGCGAGCTGCGGCAGGTGCGGAGCCAGGCTGCCACCGGGGAGAATAGATCCGGACAGCTACTACCAGGACCTAGAAATACCAGGGATCTAGAAAGGCTTCACGAGGGAGCATGGGAAGTAACGGAGGCTCGATGGCCCGCGAACCGCTGGTGGTGGTCGGCTACTCGGTGGACGAGGAGTTCGCCGCGATCAATGCCGGAGTCTTTGGCAGTGCCGTCACCCTCGCCTTCCTGCGCCGATACCCGAAGGGTGAGCGCATGGGAGTGCTGAGCCAGGCGGACGCCCTGATCTCCTGGAACCTGCGGCGGGAATTGCCGGTCGGGGCGTTGCAGCAGGCTCGGGCGCTCCGGTTCATCCAGGTGCTTTCCGCAGGCGTCGATAACGTCGATTTCTCCGCCGTTCCTGACCAGGCAATGGTGGCCAGCAATGTGGGCGCCTACGCCGCGCCCATGGCCGAGCACGTCATGGCCATGGCCCTGGGTCTCGCCAAGCGGCTGACGCAGCAGGACGCCGCGCTGGCCAGCGGCCGGTTCGATCAAGGCGCCCTGTCCCGCACGCTGAACGGCGCCGTGTGCGGGATCCTGGGCTTCGGCGGGATCGGCAAGGCCACCGGCCGCCTGATGCGGGCCTTCGGGGCACGCATCTACGCGGTGAACACCACCGGCCAGACGTCGGAACCCGTTGAGTTCGTCGGGACCCTGGATGATCTGGATCTGGTCCTCGCCGAGGCGGACGTGCTGGTCATCGCGCTGCCGCTGAACGCGGCCACCGACGGCCTGCTCGGCTCGCGTGAATTCGGCCTGATGAAGCCGGACGCCATGCTGGTGAATGTGGCCAGGGGCGCCATCATCGATGAGCGCGCCCTGTATGAGCACCTGCAGGCGCACCCGGATTTCTCGGCGGCCATCGACGCCTGGTGGGAAGAGCCGTCGCCGGGCAAGGAATTCCAGACCAACTACCCGTTCTTCGAACTGCCCAACCTGATCGGCTCCCCGCACAACTCCGGGCTGGTCCCCGGGATCCTCCAGTTCGCGGCCCGGCGGGGGGCGCAGAACGTGCTTCGCTGGCTGTGCGGCGAACCGGTGCTGGGCGTGGTGCGCCGGGAGGATTACCCGCCTGTCCGGTCAGCGGCTCGCTCCGCGGCCGGGTTACGGCCGGTGTAGCGGGTCACCCGGCGGGGGTGAGAGCGGCTGCGGTCACCCGGTGCGATTGCGCTGGGTGATTGGATGATCACCCGGCGCGGTTGATACTGGAGCACCTGGGGTAGTAGCCATCAAAGAACTCTGACCAGCACATTTATCCCGGGGGCTAGGGATCGTGTGGTCCACGCCGGACCGGTCAGCGGTTCTCGGGGGGTTCCATGACCAGCACCATGAGCAGGCCGCAGGAATCGCAACGGGAGAGGGCGCAGGAGCCGCGGCCGCGGTTCCTGGAAGACAAGCTGCAGATCCCGCAGTCCCATTTCCCGGTGCTCCGCCGTCGCAGGCTGACCAGCCTCATGGAGCAGGCCAGCCGGCACCGGGTGACCCTCGTCTGCGGCCCAGCCGGGGCCGGGAAGACCGTCGCGTGTGCCACCTGGGCCGCGGCCGCGAATCCGGGGCAGCGCCGGGTCGTCTGGCTGACCCTGGACGCCGGTGACCAGAACTCGTGGTTCTGGGCATATGTCTGTGCCGGGCTGACCCGGCACCGGGCGGCGCCGCCCGACGCCCTGCGCTCGCTGGAAGACTCCTCGCCGGACGGGTTCCCGCTGCGCCTGGTGGAAGCGGCGCAACTGTTCACGGAGCCGGTGACGTTGCTGCTCGACAACGTGCACGAGGTGACGGACGAGGCCGTGCTGGCCGGCCTTGACCTGCTGATCCGGCACGCACCCGGCAGCCTGCGGCTGGTCTTGTCCGCGCGTCGCCCGCCCGCCCTGCAACTGGCCAGGCTGCGGGTCGGCGGTGAGCTCGCGGATATCGGCGGGCACGACCTCGCCTGCACCCCCGACGAGGCCGACGCGTACTTCGCCATGCTGGGCATCGACGTGGACCGGGCCGCCAGGGACGAACTGCTCCGGCGCACCGAAGGCTGGATGGCCGGTCTCCGGCTCGCCGCGATGCGGGCCAGGGCAGGCCCGGAGCCCGGCGCGAGGATCACCGATCTCGCCGGGAACGAACCCATGGTGACCGACTACCTCTGGGACGAGGTGCTCGGCAGGCAGCCGGCCAGGACCCGGACGTTCCTGCTCCGCACCAGCATCACCACGGAAGTGTCAGGTGACCTGGCGGACGCGCTGACCGGCCAGTCCGGCAGCGCCCGGACTCTGGACCGGCTGAACCGGGAGAACAGCTTCGTCGCCGCGCTCGACCGGGAACGTGGCGAGTACCGCTATCACCCGCTGCTGCGCGAGGTGCTCACCGCCGAGCTGCACCGGGAACTCCCGCACGAAATCCCGGTCCTGCTCCGGCGCGCGGCCCGCTGGTATGCGGCGCACGGGCGGCCCGTCGACGCAGTGCGCTGCGCGGCTGAGGCGCAGGACTGGGACTATGCGGCGCAGGTTCTCGCCGAGGCTGGCGCGGGCGCCGTCACGAGCGACCGGTCCGGGGAACTGGAGGCGGTGCTCGCTCTTTTCCCCCCCGAACGGTCCGCTGATGACCCGGCCGTAGCGGCGGCCTGGGCCGCCGCCCGGCTCTGGGACGGCGACCGCGAGGGTGCCGCGTCCTACCTGGACAGCGCGCGGCGGTCGGTCGAGCGCTCAGCACCGGCGATGCGGCGGATCATGGAGCCGGCAATCGCGGCGTTGCGGGTGATGCACGCCGCCGGCCGGACCGACCCCGATCCGGGACTGCTCGCCGAGAGCTGGTCCCTGGCCGAGCGGTCCCAGCCGGGGGTGAGCACCCAGCCCGAGCACCGCGCCCTCGGGCTGCTCTGGTTCGCGCTGGGCACCGCCGGGCTGCGCCGCTGGGAGATCCAGGAGGCCCGCCGCGCGCTGCGCCGTGCCGACCGGGAACTCGGCGCGGGTGGTATCCCGGAGTTCCAGGCGCGGGCCCGGGCCTGGCGGGCGCTGGCCGAGGCCTGGTACGGGGACCTGGCCGCGGCCGAGCGGTCCGCGGCTGACCTTCAGGCCGCCCCCGCCGCGGGGACCACCGCGCCTCCGGTGCTCGCCGGGCTCGCTTCCGCGCTGGTCAGCCTGGGCCGTGACGACCTGGCGGCGGCGCAGCGGTTGCTCGACGCCGTCGACCAGGAGCGCACCGGCCAGTTTCCCGGGGAGCCCTCGGTGAGCGCGGTGGCCGCGCTGATCCGCGCCCGGATCATGCTCGCCGATGGCGACGGCACGGCGGCTCGCACGGTGTTGTCCCGGCTCCGTGCGGCCTGGGGCCCGGCCTATCCGGTGCTGTCCGATGTGATCACTGTCGCGGAGGGTGATGTCGCGCTGCGGGCCGGCGATACCGGCCGGGCCAGGTCGATCTTGCTCCTGGTCGAGGACAGTGAGCATGCGGGCCGGCCCAGTGGCCGGCTGCTGCATGCCGGGCTGCTGATCGCGGCGGGCGAGTTCACGGCGGCGCTGTCCGCGGTGCAGCCGTGCCTGAACGGCAGCACTGACGGGGTGACGCGGCAGGAGCGGATCACCAGCCTGCTGCTGGCCGCGGTGGCACACCGCCGCCTCGGCTCGGCCGGCCAGGCGGCCGGGCTCATGGAGCAGGCGCTCGCCCTGGCCGAGCCGGACGGCGCATACCGGGTGTTCCTGGACGGGGGCGCCCCCGTCCGGTCCGCCATCACCGTCCTGGTGCCGCCCAGCAGCCGCCACGCTGGGTTCGCCGGGCGGATCCTGGAACGGTTCGAGGCCCAGGCGCCGCGGGCGGCGGGCGCGGCGGAGCAGGCGACCGTGCCGTTGACCGACAGCGAGCGGGCCGTGCTGTGCTTCCTGCCCTCGCACATGACCAACGAGGAGATCTCACAGGCGCTGTTCCTGTCGGTCAACACCGTGAAGACCCATCTGCGCTCGGCGTACCGCAAGCTGGGCGTCGGCTCCCGCCGGGATGCCATCGCCTGCGGCCGCCGCATCGGCCTGCTATGAGCCGGCTCTGGTGGCCCCGGGGTGTCAGCGTCGTGGCGGGTGAGGGCCGCGGCCTGCCCTAGACTTGCCGCCGTAGCCGCCAGGCTGCGCTGGGTCGCGCATCGCCGCGGGTGCAGCGTGGCTGTCGCGGGCAGAGCGCAGGGGATCAGGGAGTGACGGCGACGTGAAGACCGACGTCGAGGAGCTGAGCCCGACCCGGGTCAAGCTGACCATCGAAGTTCCGTTCGAGGAGCTGAAGTCCAGCCTCGACAAGGCTTACCGTGAGGTCGCCCGGCAGGTCCGGGTTCCGGGTTTCCGGCCGGGCCACGTCCCGCCACGCATCATCGACCAGCGGTTCGGCCGCGGCGCGGTGCTTGAGCAGGCCGTCAATGACGCCGTGCCCCAGTTGTACGCCCACGCGCTCCAGGACAACGACGTGCGCGCGCTGGGCCAGCCCGAACTTGAGATCACCAAGCTGGACGACGGCAAGGAACTCGCCTTCACGGCCGAGGTCGACGTCCGGCCCAAGTTCGACATCCCCGACATTGACGGGATGCCGGTGACCGTCGAGAACGCCGTGGTCACCCCCGACGATGTCGAGGAGTACATCGGCGGGCTGCGCGAGCGGTTCGCCTCCCTCAAAGGCGTGGACCGCCCGGTCAGCGAAGGCGACTACGTGTCCATTGACCTGTCCGCCTCGGTCGACGGCGAGCCGGTCGAGGATGCGCAGGCCAGCGGGCTTTCCTATGAGGTCGGTACCGGTTCACTGCTCGACGGCCTGGACGAGGCACTGATCGGGATGTCGGCCGGCGACGCGAAGACTTTCACCGCGGAACTGGCCGGTGGCGAGCGAGCGGGCCAGCAGGCCGAGGTGACCGTGACCGTGCACAGCGTCAAGGTCAAGGAACTCCCCGAGCTCGACGACGAGTTCGCCCAGTCCGCGAGTGAGTTCGACACGGTGGGGGAGTTGCGCGCCGGGACCCGGACCCAGCTGGAGCGGGTCAAGCGCATGCAGCAGGCGGGGCAGGCCCGGGAGCGCGCGCTGGACGCGCTGCTGGCCAGGATTGAGGTGCCGCTGCCCGACAGCATGGTGGCGGGCGAGCTGGAAATGCGCGCGCAGTCGCTGGATGAGCAGCTGGAGCGGGCCGGGGCCACCCGGGAGGCGTACCTGGAAGCGTCCGGCATGACCGCTGAGCAGCTGGCCGCCGATATGGAGAGCAACGCGAAGCGTTCGGTGAAGGCAGGTTTCGTCCTTGACCAGCTCGCGACCCAGGAGGAACTGGGCCTGGAGCAGGCGGAGCTGAACAATTTCGTGATCGAGCAGGCTTACCGGATGGGCGTGCAGCCGGATCGGCTGGCCAAGGAGCTGGCCGATCGCGGGCAGATCGGATCGGTCATCGCTGAGGTGCTGCGGGCCAAGGCGCTCACCCTGATCGCCGAGCGGGCCGCGGTCACTGACGAGGCGGGGCAGGTGGTCGACCTCAAGGCACTCGCGGAGGAGCAGGCGAAGCAGGAAGCCGACGACGCCGAGGACGCTCTTGAAGCTGCCGCGGAAGCCGCCGTGGTCGCCGCCGAGGAGGCTGAGGTCGCCGCCGAAGAGGCCGAAATCGAGGCCGAGGCCGAGGAGCAGGCCGAGGAGCAGGCCGAGGAGCAGGCCGAGGAGCAGGCCGAGGTCGTGGCGGCCGAGGCCGCCGTCGAAGAGCAGCCCAGCTAGCCGGGCCGGCCGGGGCCCAGGCCAGCTACCCGGGCAGGCTTCAGGCCGGCCATCCGGCCGGGCCCCAGGCCGGCCACCGGCGCGGCTGGGCGAGCGTGGGCGGGCCGCTGACCAGGCCCAATGGGGCCTGGCTGAGCAGGCCAGGCCGGGGCGCGGCCTGCGCCGACAGCGAACAGGCCGCTGGTGCGGACGTTCCGGCTCCGGCCGGACGTTATGGTCGCTGATAACGACGCAGGACGTGATCGGAGCAGGTGGGGAAACCAGTGAACGCGGAAAGCACGGGAAGTCACCGCCCGCGCGCAGAAGCGAGCAAGGAGAATACTGTGAGCACGCCTCCGGCCTTCAATGAGCCGACGCGGATCCTGGCGCGGACCGCCGAAGCGCCGGCCATGCTAATGGGCGACCAGCTGTCCCAGCGGCTGCTCCGGCACCGGATCATCCTCCTCGGCCAGCAGGTCGATGAGGATATCGCGAACCGGATCTGCGCGGAGCTTGTGCTGCTGGCCGCCGAGGACGCCAAGGCAGATATCAGCATCTACATCAATTCACCCGGTGGCTCGGTGTACGCGGGGCTGGCCATTTACGACGTCATGCAGTACGTGCCGAATGACATTGCCACGTATGCGATGGGGATGGCCGCCTCGATGGGCCAGTTCCTGCTCTGCGCCGGCACCGAGGGCAAGCGGTTCGCCCTGCCGCACGCGCAGATCCTCATGCACCAGCCCTCGGGCGGCATCGGCGGCTCGGCATCCGACATCCGGATCCAGGCCGAGCAGATGCTCTACATCAAGAAGACGCTGGCCCAGCGCACGGCGTTCCACACCGGGCAGACGGTCGAGCAGATCGAGACCGACGCGGACCGGGATCGCTGGTTCACCGCCGAGCAAGCCAAGGAATACGGCTTCGTGGACCGCGTGATCAGCAGCGCCGTTGAGGTCCCGTCGGCCGGGCCGGTCTCATGAATCCCGAATCGGCAGCGGAGGAGAGCACCGTGAGCACATCAGACCGGCAGCTGGCGGCCGCCCGCACGGTGCAGGCCCGTTACGTCCTGCCGTCCTTCGTGGAGCGGACTTCGTACGGCATCAAGGAGATGAACCCGTACAACAAGCTTTTCGAGGAGCGGATCATCTTCCTGGGCGTGCAGATCGACGACGCGTCGGCTAACGATGTCATCGCCCAGCTGATCGCCCTGGAATCGATCGACCCGGACCGGGACATCACGATGTACATCAACTCGCCGGGCGGGTCCGTGACATCGATGATGGCGATCTACGACACGATGCAGTTCGTCCAGCCGGAGATCCAGACGGTCTGCGTCGGCCAGGCCGCCTCGGGTGCGGCGGTGCTGCTCGCGGCGGGTACCCATGGCAAGCGGCTGGCTCTGCCCAACGCCCGCATCCTGCTGCACCAGCCAGCCACCGAGGGTGGCTACGGCCAGTCGAGCGACCTGGAGATCCAGGCCCGCGAGATCCTCCGGATGCGCGCCGCGATGGAACTCATCATCGCCACGCACAGCGGCAACGACCAGGAGCAGGTCCGGCGCGATGTGGAGCGGGACAAGTTCTTCACCGCGCAGGAAGCGATGGACTACGGGCTCATCGATGAGGTTCTGTCGAGCCTGAAGCGCCGAGCCGAGGTAGGGTCGTCCTAACCAGGAGGATTCGCTCGGCCCGGCACGCCGGCGAAGATGACTGGCCTCGCGGCGAAGGCGCCTGAGGCGGTACCGTCGGGTTTACAGCATGACAGCGTGGCAGGGACATCCCTGCCGGTGACGGCCTGAGGGCCGGGCCGGCCGGGTCAGGTAAACGGGCACAGTCAGCAAAGGAGTGGCCGGGTGGCACGCATCGGCGATGGTGGTGACCTGCTGAAGTGCTCTTTCTGTGGCAAGAGTCAAAAGCAAGTCAAGAAGCTCATCGCCGGGCCAGGCGTGTACATCTGCGATGAGTGCATCGACCTGTGCAACGAGATCATCGAGGAAGAGCTGGCCGAGCCGTCCGAACTCAAGTGGGACAGCCTGCCTAAGCCCCGCGAGATCTATGAGTTCCTTGACGCGTACGTGATCGGCCAGGAAAAAGCCAAGAAGGCCCTGTCCGTCGCGGTCTACAACCACTACAAGCGGGTCCAGTCGGGCGGTGAGAGCCGGTCCGGCGAAGATGGCGTCGAGCTGGCCAAGTCCAACATCCTGCTGCTCGGGCCCACCGGCTCCGGTAAGACGCTGCTGGCCCAGACGCTCGCCCGGCTGCTCAACGTGCCGTTCGCGATCGCTGACGCCACCGCGCTGACCGAGGCGGGCTACGTCGGCGAAGATGTCGAGAACATCCTGCTCAAACTGATCCAGGCGGCCGAGTACGACGTCAAGAAGGCCGAGACCGGGATCATCTACATCGACGAGATCGACAAGATCGCCCGCAAGAGCGAGAACCCGTCGATCACCCGCGACGTCTCGGGCGAGGGTGTTCAGCAGGCGCTGCTGAAGATCCTCGAAGGCACCACCGCGAGTGTCCCGCCGCAGGGCGGCCGCAAGCACCCGCACCAGGAGTTCATCCAGATCGACACCACGAACGTGCTGTTCATCTGCGGCGGGTCGTTCTCCGGCCTGGAGAAGATCATCGAGCAGCGGGTTGGCAAGAACGGGATGGGCTTCGGAGCGGTGCTCCGGGTGAAGAACGACCACCTCACCGCGGACGCGTTCAAAGAGGTCATGCCCGAGGACCTGCTCAAGTTCGGCATGATTCCCGAGTTCGTGGGCCGCCTGCCGGTGATCACCAGCGTGCACAACCTGGACCGTGAGGCGCTCATCCTGATCCTGACCGAGCCGCGCAACGCCCTGGTCAAGCAGTACCGGCGCCTTTTCGAGCTCGACGGCGTCGACCTGGAGTTCACCGAGGACGCCCTCGAAGCCGTGGCCGACCAGGCCATCCTGCGCGGCACCGGTGCCCGCGGCCTGCGGGCCATCCTCGAAGAGGTCCTCCTCTCCGTCATGTACGAGGTCCCCAGCCGCAAGGACGTCGAACGCGTCGTCATCACCGGCCCCGTCGTCCTCGAACACGTGAACCCCACCCTCGTCCCCCGCGACTCCGCCCGCCGCACCCCAAGAGAAAAGTCCGCGTGACGTCCGCCCACTGCCCCGTCGGCTGACACAGGCTGGCGGGGCTGCCCGCTTTTAGTGTCCGAGGCGCCCAGGGCGACCGTTCCCTAGGCAACGGCTACGCCGTCGGGACAGCGGGCGGACGTCTAGCACGCGCAGGCCGTCTCCAATGACTGCCACGAGCACCCCTCAGCCCTGCGGCGCACCGGGCGGACGCCTGCTGGCAGAGCATTAGAATCGGCTGTCGTGACTGGAGACTCGAACGTGCTACCGCCGCAGTACGCACCCGGCGAAGTGGAGCCGCGCCGTTATGACGCATGGGAGGCCGGCGGGCTGTTCGGGGCCGATCCGAAGGATGTTGGCCCGGAGGCGCCGGCGTACTGCATTGTGATCCCGCCGCCGAATGTGACGGGGTCGCTGCATATCGGGCATGCGCTGGATCACACGCTGATGGATGCCTTGGTGCGGCGGCGCCGGATGCAGGGGTACACGGCGCTGTGGCTGCCGGGGATGGATCACGCGGGGATCGCCACCCAGAATGTGGTGGAACGTGAGCTGGCCAAGCAGGGGCTGAGCCGGCATGACCTGGGCCGCGAGAAGTTCGTGGAGCGGGTCTGGCAGTGGAAGGCGGAGTCAGGGGGCAAGATCCTCGGCCAGATGCGCCGTCTCGGCGACAGCGTGGACTGGTCCCGTGAGCGCTTCACCATGGACGAGGGCCTGTCCCGCGCCGTGCAGACGATCTTCAAGCGGCTTTTTGACGACGGCCTCATCTACCGGGCGCAGCGGATCATCAACTGGTGCCCGCGTTGCCTCACCGCGCTTTCTGACATCGAGGTCGACCACAGCGACGAGGACGGCGAGCTGGTGTCCATCCGGTACGGGGACGGAGACGATTCGATCGTCGTCGCCACCACCCGGGCGGAGACCATGCTGGGGGACACCGCGATTGCTGTGCATCCGGATGATGCCCGCTACGCCCACCTGGTCGGCCGTGCGGTCGAGCTGCCGCTGTCGGGGCGGCGCATCCCGGTGGTGGCTGACCCTCATGTGGACCCGGAGTTCGGCACGGGGGCGGTCAAGGTGACCCCGGCGCACGACCCGGACGACTTCGAGATCGGCCGGCGGCACGGGCTGCCCAGCCTGACCGTCCTGGACGAACGCGGGAACATCACCGCCAAGGGCCCGTTTGAGGGGCTGGACCGGTTTGAGGCGCGGCCCGCCGTGGTGGCGGCGCTGCGGGAGCAGGGCCGCATCGTGGCCGAGGTGCGCCCGTACGTGCATGCGGTCGGGCACTGCGGAAGGTGCGGGACCGTGGTGGAGCCACGGCTGTCCCTGCAGTGGTTCGTCAAGGTGGCCCCGCTGGCCAAGGCGGCCGGCGACGCGGTCCGCGATGGCCGGGTGGCGGTGCACCCGCCGGAGATGGCGGCGCGCTACTTCGACTGGGTCGACGACATGCACGACTGGTGCATAAGCAGGCAGCTGTGGTGGGGGCACCGGATCCCGGTCTGGTACGGGCCGGGCGATGAG
>CAYPQM010000030.1:0-47046 GCA_964412845.1 uncultured Streptosporangiaceae bacterium | reverse complement strand
AGATCCTGGCCGGCCGGGAAAGTGTCACCACGGCGGTCGCCCCCCACACACTCCCCAGCTAGCCGGGCCACGCCAGGCATCCCGGTCCCTTGCTGGCGGGGTAATTCTGCTGCTGACTCTATTCGACGATCAGCGTGTAGTGAATGGACCGCAGGGCTCGGGAATCGCCACTGCGGAAATGGGCACCCCAGCGGTCGTCTCCCCCGATGGCACGGACTTCCCCGCTGTCTCTCCCGGCTGCGCTGTCTCTCCCGGCTGCGCCGCGTGCCCCGCCCCCGCTGCGTGCCCCGGCCCCGCTGCGCGTTCCGGCCCCGCCGTCTGCCCCGGCGGACGCAGGATCGTGTGGGCAACGACGAAGGCCGCACCGAGCAGGCCAGCTCCGATGCCGAACGCGAGGTGATAGCCGCCGGTCAGCGCGGAGGCGGTGGACTGACCAGTCGCGATCAGGGCCTTGCTTCGCGCGGCGGCCAGGGTGGACAGCACCGCGACCCCGAGGGCGCCGCCAACCTGCTGGGTCGTGTTGAAGAGCCCGGATACAACGCCGGCATCGCTCCGGCTGGCGGCGGACATGCCGAGGCCGGTCATCGCCGGGAGAACCAGCCCGCCGCCCCCTGCGAGCAGCATCGTCGGCAGCAGGTCCACGGCGTAGCTGCCGCCCACGGGCAGCCGGATGAGCAGCCCGAGCGCCGCTGCCAGCAGGGCCAGCCCGGTGAGCAGCATGCGGCGTTCGCCGAAGCGCGCGTTGAGCCGGGCCGACAGGCCGAGGGAAACCGCCCCGATGAGCACCGCCGCGGGGAGGATGGCCAGGCCGGTGCGGGCGGCCCCGTAGCCGAGCACGTGCTCCAGGTACAAGGCGATGAGGATCTGGAACCCGAACATGGCGGAGATCGCGAGTACCTGGACGAGGTTGGCGCCCGCGACGTTGCGCGAGTGGAGCACGCGCAGCGGCAGCAGCGGACTGGCCACGGTCGCCTGCCGCGCGACGAAGGCGGCGAGCAGGGCGACGGCCAGCGCGCCGAACCCGACCGTGCTCGGTGCGTACCAGCCGTAGCGGCTCGTTTCGATGATCGCGAAGACGCCGACCATCAGCCCCGCAGTGACCAGGAACGCACCCAGCACGTCGGCGCCCGCCCGGAGCCCCGGCCCGTGGTCGGCGGCCAGCACCCGCGTCGCCAGAGCCATCGCCACGACGCCAATCGGCAGGTTGATGAAGAAGATCCAGTGCCAGCTGAGCGCCTGGGTGAGCACCCCGCCGAGAACCTGGCCGATGGAGGCGCCCGCCGCGCCGACGAAGCTGAACGCGCCGATGGCCGTTCCGCGCTCACGCGGCTCGGGGAACAGCGTGACGATCATGCCCAGGCTCACCGCCGATGCCATGGCTCCGCCGACGCCCTGGACGAACCGCGCGGCGATCAGCATCCGCTCATCGGTGGCGACCCCGCAGAGCAGCGACGCGGCGGTGAAGGTGGCCAGGCCGGCGATGAATGTGCGCTTGCGGCCGACCAGGTCACCGAGCCGCCCGGCCAGCAGCAGCAGACCACCGAAGGCGATCAGGTACGCGTTGAGCACCCAGGTCAGGCCGGCTGGTGAGAAGCCCAGGTCGTTCTGGATCACAGGCAGCGCTACCGTCACGATGCTGCCGTCGAGGATGACCATCAGCATCCCGGCGCAGAGCACCGCGAGAGCGAGCCTGCGCGAGCGGGACAAGGGAGGTGCCGTGCGGGACATTGAGCCTCCTGGGTAGCCGAAGCCAGCAGGAGAGACGCTAGCAGATTGTTTTGTTATAGACCATCTGTTTTAGATCTAACCTCGTGGCTGCCGCGCCCGGCGCACCGGCCGCGCCGATTCCACCGGGGTGGCGAGGTGCCCGCCGACCAGGTGGGTCAGCGCGTCCACCAGCACCTCGCGCTGCGCCGCCGGGAGTGCGTCCAGGACATCCCGGTGCACCCGGTCGGCGATCTTCGTCCCCTCGGTCACGGCGTGCTGGCCCGCCGGGGTGACCGCGATGATCCTGGCCCGGCGGTCCGTGCTCGATGGCCGGCGCTCCGCGAGCCCGGCCCGTTCCAGGGTGTCGACCGTGACCACCATCGTGGTCTTGTCCAGATCGTTGATCTCGGCCAGTTCGATCTGGGTCCGTTCGGCTTCCAGTGCGTGCAGCAGCACGCAGTACCCGCGCGGTGTCAGCCCGATCTCGGCCATGGCCGCCGCCATCTGGGTCGCCAGCACATGGCTGGCGTGGGCCAGCAGGTACGACAGGTCCGAGACACTCCGGGCGGGCACGGGCGCTGGCATGGCATGAGGATACCAAGCCGGTCTACTACTAGATTATCTAGTAGTAGACCGGCTCTTAGCGGGTGACAGCCTGCTTGACGAGCGTCCGGCCGAAGTCCCACATCAGGCCGCTACCGCGGTGCGCGTCCTTCATGACGTCGGCGAACGCGTCGAGGAACAGCGCAACCTCCGCGTCCCCGATGTTCAGCGGGGGCAGCAGCTTGATGAACTCCATGTGGTCGCCGGCCACCTGGGTGAGGACGCGATGGTTCTGGAACAGCGCGACCACCACCATCTGCGCGACCAGGCCGTGCCGCGCGGCCTGCAGCATGTTCCAGCCGGTCCGGAGCTTCAGCGAGCGCGGCTTGCCCAGCTCGAAGCCGAACAACAGCCCGCGCCCGCGCACCTCGGCCAGCAGTTCGTACTCCCCGACCATCGCCTGGAGGCCGTCCTGCAATGCCTTGCCGGTCCGCTCGGCGTTGGCGATGAGGTCCTCGTCCTCGATGACGGCCAGCGACGCCAGGCCCGCCGCCATGGCGGCGGCGTTGGAGCCGAACGTCGAGTCGTGCACGAGCACCCGGTCCATCGAGGAGTAGACCTTGTCGAAGATCCAGCCCTTGGCCAGGGTGCCGCCGATGGGCACGAAGCCACCGGACAGCGCCTTGGCCACGGTGACGATGTCCGGCTCGACGTCGTCATGCTGGTAGGCGAAGAACCGGCCGGTGCGGCCGATGCCCGACTGGACCTCGTCGCAGATGAGCAGCGCGCCGTGGTCATGCAGCAGCTTGCGGGCCGCGGCCAGGAATCCCGGCGGCACCACATGGACGCCCTTGCCCTGCACCGGCTCGATGATGAAGGCGGCGACGTCGCCCTTGCGGAGTTCGGCCTCCAGGGCTTCGAGGTCGCCGAACGGGACGCTGACATCCGGCAGCAGCGGGGCGAAACCGCGCCGGAACTCCGCCGAGCCGTTGACCGACAGCGATCCGGCGGTGAGCCCGTGGTAGGCGTGGTCGGTAAAGAGGACCCGGGACCGGCCCGTCGCGTAGCGGGCGAACTTCAGCGCCGCCTCAACCGCCTCCGTGCCACTGTTGCAGAAGTACACCCGGTCCAGCCCCGGTGCCTTGGCCAGCAGACGTTCGCCAAGCAGGCCGGGCAGCAGGGCGCAGTCGAACTGGACCAGGTCGGCGAGTTCGGCATCAAGGACATCATGCAGCGCCTGGCGGACGACTGGATGGTTGCGCCCGAAGGCGAAGACGCCGAATCCGCTGAGAAAGTCGGCGTACCGGTTACCGTCGCGGTCCCAGAGGTAGCTGCCCTCCGCCCGGACATATTCCTTGTCGAAGCCGATCGCATGCAGCATGCGGGCCAGCTGCGGGTTGAGGTAGCGAGCGGAGAGTTCGTATCCCTGCCCCTGCCGCTCGGCGAGGAGTCCGGGCAAGTCAAAAGCCATCGTCCCAGTCTGCCACGGCGGGGTTGACGCCCACCCAGGTGCGCGCCAACAAGCCGCGCGATAACAGGCAGCGGCCCGGCCCGCCATTAGGGCGGCTGGCGCTCAATATGCGACATGCTCGCCGGGCAGTCTGGCCTGCAGCCTGGCGTGGGCGGAACATGCTGTGCAGAGGGCCGGCAAAGGGGCCGTCCCCGATCGGCAGGAGGAATGACCGATGACCCGTCGCGATGTGGAGTTCGACGCCGAGGGCGTCACGCTGCGAGGCTGGTTCTACCCCGGAGAGGGCGCAGGTGGCCCCGCCGCCACGGTGGTGATGTCCCACGGGTTCTCCGCGGTCAAAGAGATGTACCTGGACGCGTTCGCTGAGGTGCTCTCGGCGGCGGGGCTGAACGCGCTGGTGTACGACAACCGGAACTTCGGCGCCAGCGACGGGCAGCCACGGCAGGAGATTGACCCCTGGGCGCAGGTCAGGGACTACCGGCACGCGATCACCTACGCCAGCGGCCTGGCCGAGGTGGACTCCGGGCGGATCGGGATCTGGGGGTCGAGCTACTCCGGCGGGAATGTGCTGGTGGTCGGGGCGATCGACCGGCGGGTCAAGGCGGTGGTCAGCCAGGTGCCGCTGGTCAGCGGGCACGACAACGCCCGGGCGCTGGTGCGGGCCGACTTCCTCGCCGGGTTCCGCGCCGCGTTCGACGCCGACCGGGCAGCGCGGTACGCGGGCGCCGCGCCGGAGATGGTGCCGGTGGTGGCGGAAGACCCGCTGGCCGCGTCCGCACTGCCGACGGCCGACTCCTACCAGTGGTTCACCGAAACTGGCGCGACCCGGGCACCGTCCTGGCGCAATGAGGTCACGCTCCGTTCGGTGGAATTGTTCACCGAGTACGAGCCGGGCACCTACCTGCCCTGGATCAGCCCGACCCCGCTGCTGATGCTGGTGGCCAGGGAAGACCACCTCACCCCCGCCGAGCTGGCGATCGCCGCCTTCCAGCATGCCAACGAGCCCCGCAAGCTGGTGATCATGCCGGGCGGGCATTTCGACGCCTACATCAAAGGCTTCGAGCTGTCCTCGGGGCACGCCAGGGACTGGTTCCTCGAGCACCTCAGGTCCTGATCCCGGCCCAGGGTGCGGCAGGATGGCCTGATGCCAGACAACGGGCCGGCCCAGCGCGACCTGGCGGCCTTCGTCGCGTCGGTGCCGCTGGTCGATCACCATGTGCACGGCACGTTCACCGCCGCCGTGAGCCGGGCGGACTTCGAGCGGACCCTCAACGAAGGTTCGCCGGACCCGATCCCGGACTGGATGACGCAGTTCGACTCACAACTCGGGTTCGCCATCCGCCGGTGGTGCGGGCCGCTGCTCGGCCTGCCCGCGCACGCTCCGGCGGATGAGTACTGGGCCCGGCGCTGCGAGCTGGGCGATGAGCAGGTGACATCGCTCCTGCTCGGCGCCGCCGGGGTCTCGGACTGGCTGGTGGATACCGGCTACGGCACCGGCACCATCCTGAGCCCGGCCGAGATGTCCGTGGCCTCCGGCGGGCGGGGCCACCCGATCGTGCGGCTGGAGTCGCTTGCACAGCAGCTGGCCGCCAGCGGCATGGCCGGCCGCGACTATGCCGAGGGGTTCCGGGCCCGGCTGGCCGAGGCAGCGGCGGACGCGGTGGGAGTAAAAACGATCATCGCGTACCGATCCGGCTTCGACATCGATCTCAGCAGGCCGGACGACGCGGCCGTCCGGGAGGCGGCCAGCCGCTGGATCGGCGGCGCTGGGGCGGCCGAGCCGCGACTCGATGATCCGGTGCTACTGCGGTTCGGCCTGCACGCGGCGGTCGACCTGGGCCTGCCCATCCAGGTGCACACCGGTTTCGGCGACCGTGACCTGGACCTGGACAAGGTCAACCCGCTGCTGCTGCTGGACTTCCTGCGCACTCCGCAGGTGGCCAGCGTCCCGGTCATGCTGCTGCACTGCTATCCGTATCACCGGGAAGCGGGCTATCTCGCGCAGGCCTTCCATAACGTTTACTTCGACGTCGGTCTCGGCGTGAATTTCCTGGGCGCCCGCAGTGTGGACCTGGTCGCTGAGTCGTTCGAGCTGGCCCCGTTCGCGAAGCAGCTCTACTCCTCCGATGCCTGGGGCCTGCCGGAGTTGCACTACCTCGGCGCGGTGCTGTGGCGGCGCGCGATCGCCACCGCCCTGGGCGGATGGGTGCAGGCCGGCGACTGGTCCGGCGGCGATGCCTGCCGGGTGGCCGCGATGGTGGCCCGGGACAACGCACGACGCGTCTACGGGCTGGACTGACCCCCGTCCGTCCCGCGGCCAGCAGCGAACGCAGGGGGCACCTGCGGGGCCGGTAGCGCGCAGCGACATACTGTTCTGCCTGGACTTTCGCACACTTGCCCTCGATGGGATCGCATGGCAGAAACGGCAGGGTACGACGCACCCGACTGGACCGAGCCGGGGCTGTTCACCGTGGCGCCCGGCGTGCACCGGATCCCGCTGCCGCTGCCCAACGACGCGCTGCGGGCAGTGAACGTCTACGCCATCGAGTCGGGTGACGATCTAGTGCTGGTCGACGCAGGCTGGGCACTGGCGGAGTCGGAGGGCCTGCTCGCGGCGGCACTGGCCCGGATCGACCGTGGCCTGGCCGAGATCAGCCGGTGCCTGGTCACCCACGTGCACCGGGACCACTACACGATGGCGGTGATCCTGCGCCGCCGGTTCGGCACCCAGGTCGCCCTCGGCATCGGGGAAAAGCCCTCGCTGGACCTCGTCGCGGGTGGCCGCGACGAGACCACCGCCGTGTACCTCGACCGGCTCCGGCGGCACGGCGGCGGCTCGGTGGCCGATGCGATCATCACGGCCTGGGGCCACCTGGACAACGACCCGGGGATCTGGGAGCAGCCCGACGAGTGGCTGGACGGCCAGACCACGCTGCCGCTGACCGGCCGGGATCTGCTGGCCGTGCCGACTCCGGGGCACACCCAGGGTCACGTGGTGTTCGCGGACACCGAAGGTGGGTTGCTGTTCGCCGGCGATCATGTGCTGCCGCGCATCACCCCGTCCGTGGGGTTCGAGGCGGCTTTCGCGAAGCAGCCGCTCGGCGACTATCTCCGCTCGCTCCGGTTGATGCTCCAGATGCCCGACATGAAACTGCTGCCGGCGCACGGCGCGGTGGCCGGGAGCACACACGCCAGGGTGCAGGAGTTGCTGGCGCACCATGAGGACCGGCTGGCCGCCTGCCGCGCCCGCGTCGTCGCCGGGGCAAGCACCGCCTACGAGGTCGCGCAGGCTCTTCCGTGGACCCGGCGGGACCGCCGCTTCGACGACCTTGACCTGTTCAACCAGATGATGGCGGTCTTCGAGGCCGTCGTGCACCTGGATCTGCTGGCGGGCGGGGGCCGGATCCTGCGCAACGCCAGCACGGAGGAAGTCACCTATCAGCCAGTCGGCTGACCGTTGGCGGACCGCCGGAAGCAGCGCGGCCAGCCGGGAGCACAGCCCCAAGGCGCCCGCAGTGTGCAGTCAGGTCAGCCGGCCCGTTACAGTTACATACATGCGCATGTATCTAATAACAGGACCGGGCGGGCCTGACCATGGCCCTCGCTGAAACCCGGCCGCCGAACCCGCAGGGCGAGGCTCTGGTCGCCGAATTGAAATGGGTGCACGACATGATCCGCCGGGATCTGTCCACGGTGCGCCAGATGGCTGCCGACATCGCCGCGGGCCTGCCCGCCGCGGACGTCAGCCGTAGCCTGCGGGCACTGGCGACCAACGGCCCGCTCTGGCAGCTGAAGATCAACTGCCTGCGGTACTGCCGCTTCGTCCACTCCCACCACCATGCCGAATCGGTAATGCTCTTTCCCGAACTGCGCCGGGCGGACCCCGCGCTGGAACCGGTGGTGGACAAGCTGGAGGCGGACCATGTCCATGTCTCCGGCCTGCTCGATGAGGTCGAAGCCGCGGCGAGCGACCTCGACGCGGCCGAGAATCCGCAGACGCGGCAGCGGCTGGTCGAAGCGCTCGGCACCTTGAGCGTCGATCTGCTGGCTCATCTCCAGTACGAGGAAGAGCAGATCTCCCCCACCCTGCGCACCTGGGCACACTGGCCGCACTGGTGACGTCGCCCATTGCTGAGGAGGGAGCGCGATGAGCCCGGACAGGCCCGCAGCTAACCCGGCGACCGTCCTGGGCCGGGATGTGCCTGCGACTGCCCCGGGGACCGTGCTGGGCCGGGACGTGCCTGCGAGTGTCACACCGGCGTCACCGGATGAGTACGCGTGCGCCCGGGCGTGGGCGGCGCTGACCGCCGCGCACGCACGGGTCACCGATCGGCTGAGCTCGGCGCTGACCCGGTCCTGCGGCCTGAGCATCAACGACTTCGAGTTGCTGCTCAGGCTGGACCGGTCGCCGCCGCCCGGGCTGCGGCTGGGTGAGCTGAATTCGGCGGTCCGGCTGACCCAGCCCTCACTCAGCCGCGCCGCTGCCCGGCTGGAACACCAGGGCTGGCTGCAGCGGGCCGGCGCCCCCGATGACCGGCGCGGCGTCCTGGTCAGCATCACCCCGGCCGGCCGGGACGTGCTCCGCCGCGCCGCGCCGGTGCACGCCCAGGCGATCCGCGAGCTGCTGCTGGACCGACTCACCCCCGGCGAGCAGGACCTGCTGGCCAGGGCACTCAGCCGGGTCGCCGAGGACTGACCCGGACCGGATCGCTGCGAAGGAGCAGTCTCATGGCCCAGCCTCGCCAACCACGGGCGGCCGCATTCGGCCTCAACGTCGACCCCAACACCGGCGGCCTGGCCATCGCCGCCCGGATCACCGCCATCGCGGACACCAACGGCCTGGAGTATGTCGGCATCCAGGACCATCCCTACAACTCAGCGTTCGTCGACACCTTCACGCTGATCACCTGGCTGGCCGCGCAGACCAGTTCGGTGCACTTCTTCCCCAACGTGGCCAACCTGCCGCTGCGGCCGCCGGCCATGCTCGCCAAGCAGGCCGCGACCATCGACGTGCTCAGCGGCGGCCGTTTCGAGCTCGGGCTGGGCGCAGGGGCCTTCGCCGACGGGATCGCTGGCATGGGTGGCCCGCGCCGCAGCACCGGCCAGGCCCGTGCCGCGCTCAGCGAGGCCATCGACATCATCCGGGCCAGCTGGGCCGGGCAGCCCTACCAGTTCACCGGCACCTTCTACGAAGCACCCGCCGCGGCGCCGGGCCCCCGGCCCGCGCACGACATCGGGGTGTGGCTGGGCGTGCTCGGGCCGCGAGCAGCACACCTGCTGGGCAGCAAGGCCGACGGCTGGTCGGTGTCATCGCCCTACCTGCCGCCGGACAAGCTGGCCCCGCTCAACGAGATCATCACCGCTGCCGCCCGGGCGGCGGGCCGCGATCCAGACCGGATCACCCGGCTGTACAACGTGATGGGCCTGATCACCCCGCAGGACCGAGGGCCGTTCGAAGGCCCGGCCGGACGCTGGGTCGAGACCCTCACCAGCCTGTATACCGAGTCACAGATGAACACCTTCGTGTTCTGGCCCTCCGGCGACCGGGAACGCCAGTCCCGGGTGTTCGCCGAGGAAGTCGTCCCCGCCGTCCGGGCGGCGCTGAGCGAGGGCGGCCGGCCGAGCGGGGATGCTGAGCCTGGATAGGGTTTGACGGTGGAATATCGAACGCTCGGCGCATCGGGCCTCAAAATCTCCGTGCTCACCATGGGCACCATGACCTTCGGCGGCAGCGGAGGTTTCGTCCACGTCGGCTCGACCGACGTGGACGAAGCGCGCCGTCAAGTTGACCTGTGCCTGGCGGCCGGGGTCAACCTCATCGACACCGCCGACGTGTATTCCGGCGGGTTGTCTGAGGAGATCGTGGGCCAGGTCCTGCACGGCCGCCGGGACGAGGTGCTGGTCGCCACCAAAGTGCGGATGGCGATGGGCCCAGGGCCCAACGACGCGGGGCTGTCCCGGCACCACATCGTGTCCGGCTGCGAAGCCAGCCTGCGCAGGCTCGGCACCGACCACATCGACCTGTACCAGGTACACGAGTGGGACGGAGTGACCCCGCTGGAGGAGACCCTCGAAGCACTTGACCTGCTGGTCCAGGCGGGCAAGGTGCGCTACGTGGGCGCCTCCAACTACGCCGGCTGGCAGCTGATGAAGGCACTCGGCACGGCCGAGCGCACCGGCCTGCCGCGGTTTGTCAGCCAGCAGATCTACTACTCGCTGCAGGCCCGCGACGCCGAGTACGAGCTGATCCCGGCCGCCGTCGATCAGGGTCTTGGCGTGCTGGTCTGGAGCCCGCTGGCGGGCGGCCTGCTGTCCGGCAAGTACCGCCGGGGCCAGCAGCCCTCCGGTGGTTCCCGCCAGTTGACCGACTGGAACGAGCCGCCCGTCCACGACCAGGAGGCGCTGTACGACACGGTGGAGGTGCTGGTCGCGATCGGCGCGGCGCACGGCGTCTCAGCCGCCCAGGTCGCCCTGGCCTACCTGCTGGGCAAGCCCGCGGTGACCTCGCTGGTGATCGGTGCGCGGACCATCGAGCAACTGACCGACAACCTGGCGGCGGCTGACCTCGTGCTTACCGCGGAGGAGCACGATCAGCTCGACAAGGCCAGCGCGCAGCCGCTGCTCTACCCGTACTGGCACCAGGCCAAGACCGCTCGTGACCGGCTCTCTCCCGCCGACCTGACCCTCCTCGCCCCGCACCTGTAGACCCCGGGCACCAGTTCGTGGACGCCACGTGCTGGCCGTCCCGCGGTCTGTGGGCCCTGAACGCTGGAACTTGCAGCAGTTTCAGTCCACGAACTGGCCACGCGGCGTGGCCGAAACTTCTACGGCGCGGTTGGCGGCGTCGGGATCGGCGCGTTGAGGCACGCGTGCGCCAGCCGGCCGAGCAGCTCTTGCTGCTGGTCCGGCGGCAGGCCACTGTTGTAGGAGGCGCCGGACTGGATCGCGCCGATGGCCGCGTGCACAATCGCCCGGGCCTCCCCGTCGGTCAGGTCGCGGCGCAGCCCGGCCAGCACGTGAACCCACTCCTCCACGTAATGCCGCTGCAGCCGGCGCAGCCGGCGCCGGTCCGCCTCGGGCAGCGTGTGCACCTCGCGCTGGTACAGCCGGACCAGGTAGCGGTCGTGCACCGCGAACGCGACCTGGTCCGCGACCAGGGCCGCGAGCACCTGCGTGTCGTCCAGGCCGCTGGCCACCACACCCGCCGCGTTGTCCATCAGGCGGGCCATGACCTGGTCCAGCAGCGCGACCAGGATCGCTGACTTGCTGGCGAAGTGACGGTAGATGCCGGAGCCGACTATCCCCGCCGCAGCGCCGATATCCGCCAGGCTCACCGCGTGGTAACCACGGCGGGCGATCAGTTCGACCGCCGCCTGCAGGATCTTCTCCCGGCGTCCGGGATCGCGGACCCGGATGCTCCCCGCGGGGGTCATCGCGGCCGGCTGATCGGCAGGGCTCGTCATCCGGCATCCTCACCGAGCAGCGCGACAGGGATGTCGATGTGCCGTGAACGCAGGTACTCACCAAGTCCCTTGGCCTGCGGATCGGGCCGGGTCGCGGCGGCCACCCCCTCGCCGAGCAGGCCGACCACGACGAAGTTCAGCGCGTGCAGGTTCGGCAGCTCATAGCGGCGCACGTCCAGGCCGGCCGCCTCGGGGAGCAGTTGCCGGAATCGCTCGACGGTCAGCGCCTCCCGCAGCCAGCCGAACGCCGCGGGGTGGCGGGCCCACAGGCCGACGTTGGCGTTGCCGCCCTTGTCGCCGGACCGGGCGCCCGCGATCCGCCCCAGCGGCACCCGCACCGTCGGGCCGCCGGGAGCCGGACCAGATACCCCGACCGGGTCCACCGGCTCCCCGGCCACCGGCTCCCCGGCTTCCACGGCCCGGGCCGCCCGGGTGTGCGGCACGACCCGCCGCGACCCGTCGGGCAGCACCACCACCTGCTCCACCACCTCGGCGGGCACCAGCGCGGGCCAGAACACCCCGTAGGCGCTGGCCCCGGTGGGCGGCGTGGTGGTGTGGAATCCGGCGTACCCGCCCAGGGCGAGCGCCATCGTCGCATCCGAGAAGCCGCGCCCCACCCGCTCAAGATCACGATCCTTCACGGTAACCCGCAAGTGGGCCGTGGCCTGCTCGTTCGCGGCCGCATCCGGCCGGTCGAAGCGCAGCAGCCGGACATCCACCTCGGCGAACCGGTCCCGGCCGCCCAGCAGATCGAACAACTCCTCGGCCGCCCAGGCGGCCTTCTCCTCGATGTCCAGGCCGGTGAGCACCAGCGTCATCGTATTGCGGTAGCCGCCGAGATAGTTCAGGGCCACCTTGACCGTCGGCGGTGGCGGCGTTCCCTGAACACCAGAGATGAGCACCTGGTCGGGACCGGCCTGGGCCAGCCGCACCGAGTCGAAATGCGCGACCACATCGGGACCGGCATAGCCGGGGCTGTCGATCTCATACAGCAGCTGAGCGGTCACGGTCCCGGGCGAGACCAGGCCGCCGGTTCCGTGATGCTTGGTAATGACGGAACTTCCGTCGGAGGCCACCTCGGCGATCGGGAACCCGGGGTAGCGCCGGTCGGTGATCTCGTCGAGGAAGGCGTAGTTGCCGCCGCAGGCCTGCGGGCCGCACTCGATGACGTGCCCGGCCACCACCGCGCCGGCCAGCTGATCCCAGTCAGTGCGGGCCCAGCCGTGCCACCAGGCGGCCGGGCCGAGGACCAGCGAGGCGTCGGTGACCCGGGGGCAGATGACGACGTCGGCGCCCGCGCCGAGCGCCGCCGCGATCCCCCAGCCGCCCAGGTAGGCGTTGGCCGTGATCGGCTGCACGCCGGCCGCGGCGAGCGGCTGCCCAGTATCGGCGTGGGCCAGGTCGATGCCGGCGGCGAGCAGGTCCGGCAGCCGGCCGAGCAGGTCATCCCCGCTGACATGGGCCACCTTCGGCGCCACGCCGAGCCCGGCGGCGAGCTTGCCCACCTCATCGGCGAGTCCCGCCGGGTTGAGGCCGCCCGCATTGGTCACGATCTTGATCCCCCGGTCCAGGCAGCGGCCGAGCACCTGCTCCAGCTGGATCAGGAACGTCCGGGCGTAGCCGGTCTCGGGATTCTTCTGCCGGGCCTTCCACAAGATCATCATTGTCAGCTCGGCGAGGTAGTCACCGGTCAGCACATCGATGGGGCCGCCGTCGACCATCTCCCGCGCGGCCGAGAGCCGGTCCCCGTAGAAGCCGGAGCAGTTGGCGATCCGGACCGGGCGGGCCGGCGGAGCAGCTTGGGCCGGCGGGGCGGACCTGGCTGGCTGCGCTGGGCGGGCTGGGCCGTCGGCCGTCATCGGCCACCTCCTGGGGCACGGCCAGGACCCGGCGGGCCGGCGAACGCCTGGGCCAGGTCCAGCCAGGCATCGGCCACCGGCCCGATCGCACGCAGTGCGGTGTCGGCGCGGTGCCGGCGCTGCGTGACCAGCAGGCAGAAGTCGAGCGCCGGTCCCTCGACCTGGTCGGCCGCATCAGCCGGGCCCCACTCCCAGGCTGACCCGTCGGGCGCGGCCAGCACCACCCGCACCGGGGCGTCCGGCACCGGCTGTCCGCGCAACTGGAAACTGAATCCTCTCGTCGCGACCCCCAGATGCGCGACATGGCGGAGCCGGGCCGTGGGCCTGCGGGCCCGGCCGATCGCGTCCACGATGTCCTGGCCGTGCGCCCAGGTCTCCATCAGCCGGGCGGTGACGGACGACGCAGCGCTCATCGGCGGGCCGTACCACGCCAGCCTGCTCGACGGTTCGAGCCCGGAGAAGACGCGAAGGTATTCCGCGCGGGTCCAGGCCAGCCAGTCCATCAGCTCGCGCGGGGACAGGTGCCGGTACGCCGCGGCGATCTCGTCGGGAAAACGGTCACTCTCCATCAGCCGGCTGGCCTCGGCGCGGAACCGGGCCGGATTCGTCGCCGTCAGGGTCGCCGCCTCGTCGAAGTAGGCCAGGTGACTGACCTGGTCGCGGACGGCCCAGCCGACCGCCGGGGTAGCCAGATCCCACTGCTCCTCAGCGAGCGCGGCCAGGATGTAGTTGAGCTGCGCGGACTCCGCGGCAAGGTCGCCGGTCAGGGCGCCCATGGTCAGGGCCATCAGCGGCCCTGCCAGACCGGTCGCCGCCGCTCCCGGAACGCGGCCGGGCCCTCCTGGGCGTCCGCGCTCAGGTAGACCGGCTCCCAGATCTCGTCCGCGGCCTGCCGCGCGGCACTGAGCGGCAGCTCCGCGACGAGTGCGACGGTCCGCTTGGCCGCGAGCACGGACAGCGGGGCGTTGGCGGCGATCCGTTCCGCCATGGCGCGGGCGGCGCTCCGCAGCTGCGCCGCCGGTACGACCTCGTTGACCAGGCCAATCTCGTGTGCCCGCTGGGCGGTGATCGGGTCGCCGGTGAGCAGTAGCTGCATCGCGACCCGCGGCGGGATGAGCCAGGGCAGCGGGGCGGCCCAGGGTGCCCCCCGGCCGACTTTGACCTCGCTGATGGCGAACCGGGCGGTGTCCGCGGCGATGCACAGGTCGCAGCTCTGGGCGAGCAGGAACCCGCCCGCGTAGGCCACCCCGTTGACCGCGGCGATCACCGGCTTGGCCACCGCGCCGACTTGGGGCAGGTATTCGGGCGGCGGGACCTTCAGCCTGGTCTGGGCCATCTCCTTGAGGTCCGCCCCGGCGCAGAAGGCTTTGTCCCCGGCGCCGGTGATCACCAGCACCCGGGCGCCGTCGTCCTCGGTGAACCGGCTGAGGCCCGCGGCCAGTCCTTCGCGGGCCGCGGCGGACAGCGCGTTGCGGGCCTCCGGCCGGTTGATGGTCAGCCAGGCGACGGAGTTGCCGACCTCGTACAGGACTTCGTCACCCATGATCACGCTCCTGGCTCTGCTGATCGGGCCCCGGCTGGCTCCGCCCCGGCTGGCTCCATCCCGGCTGGCTCCATCCCGGCTGGCTCCATCCCGGCTGGCTCCGCCCCATTCCCGGCTCCGCCCCGGGCTGGTTCCCCAGGCCCGGCCTCGGCTCCGGCCGCCGGATCGACCCGGGCGAGCTCGGCACCTGTGTCGACAGCTTGGCCGACCTGCACCTTCACCTCGGTGACCAGGCCCGCGACGGGAGCGCGGATGGCGTGCTCCATCTTCATGGCTTCCAGCACGATGATCGGCGCATGGGCGCTGACCTGGTCACCTGGCGCGACGGCGATCCGCACGACGGTGCCGGGCATCGGCGCGAGCAGCGATCCGGCCGGTATGAAGGAGCCAGGCTCGGTGAACCGCGGCAGCTCGGTCAGCACGCTGGAGCCGAGCGGGCTGTCCACGTAGGCGGTGTCGCCCACCCGGTGCACGGTGTACCTGCGGCGGATCCCGCTGGCGGTGAGATCGGCCCCCTCCGGCCCGATCTCACCGCCAGTCAGCCCAGCCAGATCCCGCCCGCCGACCGAGACGCGCAGCCCGTCGCGGCGCAGCGAGTACCGCACCTCCAGGCGTTCCTCGCCGCAGCGCAGCACGGTGACCTGATCCTCATTCGGCACATTGCGCCATCCGGATGGGACGCCGGGCAGCACCGCGGCGGCCGCCCGCCGAGCCGCCTGGCCGGCCAGCGCCGCTGCGGCCGCGTGCAGGTCGAGCGCAGCGCCGCTGGGCGCCGCGGCCAGCACAGCGGGATCATGACGGGCCAGGTACCCGGTGTCGATGGCCCCGGCCCGGAATTCCGGCTCACGCAGTATTCCCACCAGCAGATCCCGGTTGGTGGTGACGCCGTGCAGCTGGGCTCGCGCCAGCGCGCTGGCCAGCCGCCGGGCGGCCTCGTCGCGGGTCGCGCCGTACGCGATGACCTTGGCCAGCATCGGGTCGTAGGCCGCGCCCACCACCGAGCCGTCACTGACCCCGGCGTCGACCCGGATCCCGGGCGCCGCCGGGATGGCGAACCGGTGCAGGGTCCCGGTTGCGGGCCGGAAACCGGCCGGGACGTCCTCTGCGTACAGCCGCGCTTCCACCGCGTGGCCGGTGATCCGCGCGCCGGTCACCTCGGGGCCCAGCGGCCGGCCTTCGGCCACCGCCAGCTGCACGCGGACCAGGTCCAGCCCGGTCACCAGTTCCGTGACCGGGTGCTCGACCTGCAGCCGGGTGTTGACCTCCAGGAAATAGAACGCGCCGCCGCGGTCCAGCACGAACTCGACCGTGCCCGCGCCCACGTAGCCGATGGCCGTCGCGGCCGCGACGGCCGCCGCACCCAGCTCGGCGCGCAGCCGCTCACCGACCGCCGGGGACGGCGCCTCCTCGATGATCTTCTGGTACCGCCGCTGGATCGAGCACTCCCGCTCGAACAGATGGGCCACGGTGCCCTGGCTGTCCCCGACGATCTGGACCTCGATATGCCGGGGCCGGTCCACGAACCGCTCCAGGAACACCGCGGGGTCGCCGAACGCGGAGGCGGCCTCGCGCCGGGCGCTGGCCACCGCCTCGGCCAGGCCATCCGGGTCCGGCACGATCCGCATGCCCCGGCCGCCGCCGCCGAACGCGGCCTTGACCAGGACCGGGTACCCGATCTCGGCCGCTGCGGCGGCCAGCTTGGCCAGGTCGGGCTGGCCAACCGGGTCGACCGTCACCCCGGGCAGCACGGGTACCCCGGCCGCCGCGAGCAGTTCCTTGGCCGCGATCTTGGAGCCCATCACCTCGATCACGTCCGGCGCGGGCCCGACGAAGATCAGGCCGGCCGCCGCGCAGTCCCGGGCGAACCCGGCGTTCTCGGAGAGGAACCCGTAGCCGGGGTGGACCGCCCCGGCCCCGGTCGCCCGCGCGGCCTCGATGATCAGGTCACCGCGCAGGTACGTGTCCGCGGGCGCGGACCCGGGCAGCCGGACCGCCTCGTCGGCCGCGGCCACGAACGGCGCGGCCGCGTCGGAGTCGCTGAACACCGCCACGGTCGCGATGCCCATCTCCCGCGCGGTCCGCATGATCCGCAGCGCGATCTCGCCGCGGTTCGCGACGAGCAGCTTGCTGATGGCGGCCACGGCCGTCACATCCGGAAGACGCCGAAACCCCGGCGTCCCTCAACGGGCGCGGAGCAGGCGGCCGACAGCGCGATGCCCGCCGCGGTGCGGGTGTCGCGCGGATCGATGAGGCCGTCGTCGTACAGCCGGGCGGTCACGAAGAAGGCGTGCGACTCCCGTTCGATCTGCGCCTCGATGATCCCGCGGCGCTGCTCGTCAGCGGTCTCGTCGAACGGCCGCCCGGCCGAGGCCGCGGCGGCCCGCCCGACCATGGACATCACGCCCGCCAGCTGGGTTGCTCCCATCACCGCGAGCTTGGCGCCCGGCCAGCCGAACAACAGCCGGGGGTCATAAGCGCGGCCGGACATCCCGTAATTGCCGGCCCCGAACGAGGCGGCCAGGTTGACGGTGATGTGCGGCACCGTGCTGTTGGTGACCGCGTTGATCATCTTGGCCCCGTCCTTGATGATCCCGCCCTGCTCGTAGCTGGTGCCCACCATGTAGCCGGTGGTGTTCTGCAGGAAGATGAGCGGCGTGTCGGTCTGGTTGGCCAGCAGGATGAACTCCGCGGCCTTCTTGGCCTCCTCGCTGAACAGCACCCCCCGGGCATTGGCCAGCACGCCCACCGGGTAACCGTGCACCGACGCCCAGCCGGTTACCAGGCTGGTCCCGTAGGACTCCTTGTACTCACCGAATCGGGAACCGTCCACCACGCGGGCCAGCACCTCGCGCGGGTCGAACGGCACCCTGATGTCGGCAGGCGCGATGCCGAGCAGTTCGTCCGGGTCATGCACCGGCTCATCGGCGGGCAGCGCCGGGCCCGGGCCCAGCTTGCGCCAGTTGAGCTCGGAGACGATCCGGCGGCCGAGCCGGATCGCGTCCCGCTCGTCGGTGGCGAAGTAGTCAGCCAGCCCGGACACCCGGGAGTGCATCTGCGCACCGCCGAGTTCCTCGTCGTCGGCGTCCTCCCCGATGGCCATCTTGACCAGGGGCGGGCCGCCGAGGAACACCTTGGCCTGCCCGTCGACGAGGACTGAGTAGTCGCACATGCCCGGCACGTACGCGCCGCCCGCGGTGGAGTTGCCGAAGACCAGGGCGATGGTGGGCACGCCCATCGCGGACAGCTCGGTCAGGTCGTGGAAGATCTTGCCGGCCGGGACGAACAGCTCGGACTGGGTCGGCAGGTCCGCGCCGCCTGACTCGACGAGGTTGATCACCGGCAGCCGGTTGCGCCGGGCGATCTCCAGGGCGCGCAGTGACTTGCGCAGCGAGTAGGGATTCATCGCGCCACCGCGGACCGTCGGGTCATGCGCGATCAGGACGCACTCGACCCCGCTGACCACCCCGATGCCGGTGATCAGGCTGGCTCCCACCGTGAACTCGGTGCCCCACGCGGCGAGCGCGGACAGTTCAAGGAAGGGCGCGTCCCGGTCCAGCAGCAGCTCGATCCGCTCCCGGGCCAGCAGCCGGCCCCGGTCGTGGTGCCGCTGCTGATACCGGGGACCGCCGCCGGCCCGCGCCTTGTCCAGTTCCGCGGCGAGCTCACCGAGCAGGGCCAGCTGGGCGTCCCGGTTGGCGCGGTACTCCGGCGAGTTCGTGTCCAGGGACGAGCGCAGCACGGTTCCCTCGGTGACCCGCGCCGCCACGGCCCCGGGCCCCAGGACGCCGCTCACCAGGGCCCGCTCAATAGGACCTCGGCAGGTCAAGGGTGTGCTGCGCCACGTAGTTGAGCACCATCTCCCGGTTGACCGGCGCGATCCGCAGCAGCCGGGCCAGGCCCCAGAGCGGAATGAGCCCGTACTCGGTGGAAACGCCGTTGCCGCCGTGCGTCTGAATGGCCTGGTCGACCGCGGCGATCGCGGCCTCGGCGGCCGCGTACTTGGCCATGTTCGACGCCTCGCCCGCGGACATCCCGTGATCGTGCAGCCAGGCGGCCTTGCGGGTGATCAGCGCGGCCAGTTCTGTCTCGATCGCCGCCTTGGCCAGCGGGTGCGAGACGCCTTGATGGCTGCCGATCGGCTCGTCCCAGACGGTGCGGGTCCGCGCGTACTCGGCCGCGCGGCGCAGCGCGTACCGGGCGATGCCCACGCCGGCCGCCGCCCCGGTGATCCGTTCCGGGTTCAGGCCGTGGAAGACCTGGCGCAGCCCGTCGCCCTCGGCACCCACGATGGCGTCCGGGCCGAGCCGGACATCGTCGAAGTGCAGGGTGAACTGCCGCTCGGGGAGCATCACGTCGACCGGCAACGGGCTGGCCACCAGGCCCGGTGCGTCGGTCGGCACCACGAACAGGCTCAGCCGCCCGTGCCCGGCCGCTCTGTTGCCTTTCGCTCCCTCCCCGGTCGCATTGTCCGGCCCGGTCCGGGCCACGACCAGGATCGCCTCGGCCTCGTTGACCCCGGAGATGTAGTACTTGGTCCCGCGGAGCACCCAGTCGTCGCCGTCCCGGCTCGCGGTCGTGGACAGCTTGTGGGTATTCGAGCCGGCGTCCGGTTCCGTGATCGCGAAGACCATCTTGGCGGTCCCGGCCGCGATCCCGGGCAGCCAGCGCTGCTTCTGCCCGGGGCTGCCGTAGCGCGCGAGGACCTCCGCGGAGACCCCGCTGGACACCAGCAGCAGGGTGAGCGGGCAGCCTTGCGCGGCGGCCTCTTCACAGACGATGGCCAGCTCGGTCAGGCCGCCGCCGCCACCGCCGTACTCTTCCGGCAGGTTGACCCCGATGAAGCCGGCCTCACCGAGGGCCTGCCACAGTTCCGTGCACGGTTCCCGCGCCTGGGCCCGGGCCGCGTAGTACGCGCCGCCGAAGCGCCCGGCAATCTCCGCGACGGTCTTTCGCAGAGCCTGATGCTCAACGGTCTCCGCGAAGTCCATGTCGTCTCCACATGACTGATCAGTTCATTAGTGATCAATAATTCACTAGTCGCGACTCTAGACGCTTGGATCCTCCGATGAAAACACACGATCCTCCGGTGTCGGAAGGGGGCTGCCCGGAACCTTGACGGACCTGCTCATTGTGGTTCATCATTCACAAACGCTGCCGCGAGCGAGAGAGCCCACCGTCGCGAAGCGAAGAGGATTTACACCGAAGAGGATTAGACCGTCGCGAAGCGAAGAAGGTTACAGCGTCGCGAAGCGATGGAGCTTGCACTGCCGCGAGCGAGGGAGAGCCCGCCGTGCCGATCGATGTCACGAGCCTGTATGACCGGCGTGCGGACAACCGCTGGGACCGGGTCTGTGTCGGGGACATCCTAGAGCGAGTGACGTGGAGCCGGCCGGATCAGGTCGCCATCGTCGGCTGGCCCGGGGCGTTCGCCGACCCGGAGTGTGAGCGGCTGACCTACCGGCAGGCCAACGACATGGTCAACCGCTTCGCCAACGGCCTGCTCGCCCGGGGCCTGCGGCGCGGTGACCGGATCCTGCTGGTCTGCGAGAACTCCGTCGAGGCGTACCTCACCAAGCTGGCCACGGCCAAGGCCGGGATGGTCGCCGTGCCCGTCAACCCCTCGCTCGCCGCTGACGTGCTCGCGCACCTGGTCGGGCTGGCTGAGCCCAGCTTGGTGGTGGTTGACGCCGAATTGTGGCCACATGTCTCCGGTGCGCTCACTGCGGCAGGTCTGCGGCCTGATGTGAGCATCCCGATCGGTGCCGAGGTGATCGAGGGCAGCATTTCGTTTGGCCAATTCATCGCCGGCCAGCCGGCCACGGAACCGGACACGGTCGTGCACGGGGATGACATCTGGGAGATCCTGTTCACTTCCGGCACCACAGCGCTGCCCAAGGGCGTGATGCTGTCCCACTCCTACGCGCACATGGGCGGCTACGCCTTCGCGCTCTCGCTCACCCGCGGCGTGCGCGTCGAGGCTGACCTGCGGCTGTGCTCATTCCTGCCGGTCATTTACCACGTCGCCGACCAGGCGCTGTCCCTGCCGGCTTTCCTGGCCGGCGGCTCGCTGGTGATCGGGCGCAAGCCGGTGCCCGGCGAGATGGCCGCCGCGGTCGCCAGGGAGAAGGTCACGGCGCTGTGGGGTGGCTCACCGCAACTGGTCAAGGCCTTCGCGGCGGTGCTGGATGCCGATCCCGGGCTCGATGCCAGTTCGCTGGCGGTGCTCGTGTACGGCTGGGGCGCGGTCGAGCCCCCGGTGCTTGACCGCCTGAAGCAGCGCTGTGCCGGGCAGTTCCTGCTGGTCGGCATCTTCGGCCAGACCGAGGCCATCTCCTGCCACCGGTTCTGGCCGGACGTCTGGCCGGACAAGTACCTGGCCACCGCGCCCGCGGTGAACTACGTGGGCATCCCGAACCCGCTGCTCGCCTCGACCGTGATGGACACCGACGGCAAGCACCTGCTGGATGAGCCGGGCGTCGCAGGTGAGGCGGTTTACCGGTCGCCCGCGGTGACGTCGGGTTACTACCAGGACCAGGCGGCGACCGAGGAGGCCTTCCGGCACGGCTGGTTCCACTCCGGGGACAGCTGCATGGTGGACGACGACGGGCTGCGGATCATGGTCGACCGCTACAAGGACATCATCAAGTCCGGCGGGGAGAACGTATCCAGCCTGCGGGTGGAGGCGGTGCTGCACCAGCACCCGGATGTCGTCAAAGCCGCCGTCGTGGGGCTGCCGCACGACCGGTGGGGGGAGGCGGTCACCGCGATCGTGGTCCCCGAGCCCGGCCGCCAGCCAGGCACGGACGAGCTGATCGCGTTCTGCCGGGAACGGCTGGCCGGGTTCGAGTCGCCGAAGGCGATCCTGTTCGCTGACGCGCTGCCGGAGACCGTCGGCGGCAAGGTGCTCAAGTACAAGCTGCGCCACCAGCTCGCCGGTCACTACGCCCATGCGGCGGCGGGGGGCGTCCCGGAAGGGGCCGGGGCTAGCGGACCTTGAGCCGGGCCTGGCGGGGGATCTGGCCGAACTTGCCGGCCTGGAAGTCGTTGAAGGCCTGGGTGATCTCGGCGCGGGTGTTCATCACGAACGGGCCGCCGACCGAGACCGGGTCACCGATCGGCTGGCCGGCGAACAGGATGAGGGTGGCGACCTCGTCACCGTCCGGGGCGCGCAATTCCAGCGTGCTGCGGCCAGAGCGGCCGACCGGGTCGGACCAGGCCACGTCACCCGCGGTGAGCGACCGGCCGCCGACCCGCAGCTGGCCGGACAGGACATAGAGGAACGCACGGTCATGCGCGGGCAGCCGCTGGGTGAACGCACTGCCTGGCTCGATGGTGATCCGCAGCCCGGTGATCGGCCAGTGGTTCTTGGCCGGCCCGGTGACTGTGCGTCCGGCGACTGTGCCCTCGGCGGGGGCGCCAGCGGTGCCGGAAATCACTGACACCTGTGCGCCGGGCGCGGCGAGGACCCCCTGGGTACCGGCCCGCAGGTCCTGATAGCGGGTCGTGGCCATCTTCTGGCTGCGGGGCAGGTTCACCCACAACTGCAGGGTGTGCGCGTGCTCGTTGCGGAAGGCCAGCTCACGGTGGATGATGCCGCGGCCCGCGGTCATCCACTGCACGTCACCCGGGCCGAGCACACCGGCGCTGCCGAGATTGTCGCCGTGCTCAAGGGCGCCGTCGAGCACGATGGTCACCGTCTCCAGCCCGCGGTGCGGATGCCACTCGAAGCCGGGCTCCGAGAACCAGTCCTCGGACAGCAGCAGGAAGGGGTCAGCCAGGGCGAAGTTGCCTGGCGGGATGACCAGCGCCTTGTTGTCGACCTGGGCGTCCGGGCCGAGGGGCGTGACGCCGTGGGTGCGGTTGATTCGCCGGGGCAGGTCCGCGCGGGGGTCGTTCACGGGGTCCTCCGGGGGGCAGCTGGCAGGCGGCGGTCGCGGGCCTGCCCCGGTAGTAGCCGCCGCGACGCGGCTGACTATTCCGCCGCTGCTCACTCAGACCCTGAAGGACCTGATGGCGGTCCCGGACGGAGCGCCATCTGCCCCGGAGCTTTGCTCGTCGAACCCTTTGCTAGCGTGTCGCAGGTAGCCACACCGGACGTGACGAGGCGCCGGGGAGACCTGATAGGTGAGTGTCAGAAGATGACCGCAGAGGTCGCGCCGGGGCCGCAGCCGCAAGCTCTGCAGCAACCGCAGGCGGTGGGGGCCGCGCTGACCATCTCCGCGATCTTCCTGGTGATGAACGTCCAGCCAGGGGCGGACAACTGCGCTGTGGTGCGCGATCTGTTCAGCGATCTGGCTGGGCTGCTGCGCGCAGTCGGCTTTCGTGACCTCGACGGAAAGCTGTCCTGCGTGGTCGGGATCGGGTCGCAGGCGTGGGACCGGCTCGCCGGGCCGGGCCGCCGCCCGGCGGGGCTGCACGAGTTCCCGGAAATCCAGGCCGGATCGCGGCACGCGGTGGCCACGCCGGGCGACATCCTGTTCCACATCCGCGCCGCGCGTTTTGATCTCTGCTTCGAGCTGGCCACCCACCTCACGGCCCGGCTCGGCACGGCGGTGTCGCCCGTGGACGAAGTGCACGGCTTCCGCTACTTCGACGACCGTGATCTCATCGGCTTCGTTGACGGGACAGAGAACCCGACCGGCCCGGACGCGGCCGCGGCCACCATCATCGGACCGGAAGACCCCGATTTCGCCGGCGGCAGCTACGTGATCGTGCAGAAGTACCTGCACGACATGACCGGCTGGAACCGCCTGCCGGTTGAGGAGCAGGAGCGCATCATCGGCCGGACGAAGCTCGCGGACATCGAACTCGACGACGCGGTCAAGCCCAGCTCAGCGCACAACGCGCTGACGACGATCACCGAGAACGGCGCGGAAATCCAGATCATCCGCGACAACATGCCCTTCGGCACGGTCTCCCGGGGAGATTTCGGCACCTACTTCATCGGCTACGCACGCTCGCCACGGCCTATCGAGCAGATGCTGGAGAACATGTTCATCGGCCGGCCGCCGGGCAACTATGACCGGCTGCTGGACTTCAGCACGGCGGTAACTGGCACCCTGTTCTTCGTCCCGTCGGTGCCAGTGCTGGAAGGCCTGGCCGCCGAGCCCGCGCGGGAAGGCCAGCGGCCGGACGATCCCGCACCGCAGTCCGTGCCATCAGCCGACGAATCTCTTGGCATAGGCAGTCTCAGAGGAGTCGCTCAGCATGAATAACCTCCATCGCGAGCTCGCCCCGATCTCCAGCGCCGCCTGGTCGCAGATCGGGGAGGAAGCGACGCGCACGATCAAGCGCCACCTGGCCGGGCGGCGGGTGGTGGACGTGCACGGGCCAGCAGGTGACGTGTTGTCCGCCGTGGGTACCGGTCACGTCGCTGCCATCGATGCGCTGCAAGACGGGGTGCTGGCCCAGCAGCGGCAAGTCAGGGCGCTGGTCGAGTTGCGGGTCCCGTTCACGGTGGATCGCGCGGCGATCGACGACGTCGAGCGCGGCGCCGAGGACTCGGACTGGCAGCCGGTCAAGGACGCGTCGCGGCAGATCGCCTTCGCGGAGGACCGGTCCATCTTCGAGGGTTACCCGGCGGCGGGGATCACCGGCATCCGGCACGAATCGTCCAACCCGGCCATGACTCTGCCGGCCGACCCGCGTGACTACCCGGCAGCGGTCGCCGAGGCGCTGCGGCACCTGCGCAGCGCCGGCGTGGACGGGCCGTACTCGGTCGTGCTCAGCGCCGACGCGTACACGGCCGTCAGCGAGACCAGCGACCACGGCTACCCGGTGTCCAGCCATATTGAGCGGCTGATCAGCGGCGAGATCATCTGGGCGCCCGCTATCGACGGCGCCTTCGTGCTGACCACGCGCGGCGGCGACTTCGCCCTGCACCTTGGCCAGGACACCTCGATCGGGTATCTCGCCCACGACGCCGAGACGGTCCAGTTGTATCTGCAGGAGACCATGACGTTCCTGATGCCCACCAGTGAGGCCGCGGTCGCGCTGGCGCCCGCCACCACGTGACCGGCCCGGCTCGCTGAGGAGTCCGCGGTTATCAGCGGCACGGTTATCAGCGGCACGGGCATCGGCGGCACGGGCATCGGCGGCACGGCGTGACCGGCCAGGCCTGGCCGGGACGGGCGGTGCCGCTGCCCGGGCTCACCGTCCCGGCGCGCCGCAGTGACGACGGCGACATCGAACTGGTCGCGGCGCATCTGCTGGCGCAGGACCCCGAGGGCCGCAGGTTCGCCGCCGCGCTGCGGCGCACCATCGACATGCTGCTCGACGGCCAGCACACCGGCAGGTGCCGCTGGGAGGAACTGCACAAGACCGAGAAAACCCACGCCGGGACCCTGGTCGAGATCAACTTGCAGCGTGAGTTCGGTTTCGCGGATGGGGACAAGCTCGACTACCGGATCTGCGGCCTGGATGTTGACTGCAAGTTCTCCCAGACGATGGGCGCCTGGATGATCCCGCCCGAGGCCGAAGGGGGGCTCTGCCTGCTGGTGTGGGCCAATGACGAGGCCGGCGCCTGGTGCGCGGGGCTGGTCCGGGCTACACCGGCGTGCCTGCGCGATGCCGCCAACCGGGACCGCAAGCGCACCCTGAGCCCGGCAGGCAAGGCCGCCATCCGGTGGCTGTTCCGCGATGCCCTGCTGCCCGAGAACGCGCTGCTGCGGCTGCGGCCCGGCGACGTCGCCGCGATCATGGCCGGGAAGTCGGGCCAGCAGCGGGTGAACGAGTTGTTCCGCCGCGCCCAGGGCCGAAAGGTGAGCCGGACCGCCGTGCTCACCGTGGTGACCATGCCAGGTGATCCCATGAAGCGCGTCCGGTACAACGGCGGAGCCCGTGATCAGCTCCAGGCCGAGGGAATCGTGATTTTCGGGGGCTACGCCAGTCACAGTGCCGCGGCGCGGGCACTCGCCCTGCCCGCACCGGGGGACGGCGAATTCGTCAGCGCCCGGCTGGCCCGGCGCCGGGCCCACCACCGGGACGCGCCGTGGATCAGCCTGGACGGCCAAGACTGGGTGCTGGCTACGCCTGCCGACCCGGCCGAGACAGCGCCCCTGCTACCCGACATTTAGCCCAGATACCGGGCTAAATGACCACCTTCGTAGGAATGTTGTTGATAGTTTTACGAATATGGCTGTGAAGACTTTCAGCATCAGCATGGGTGAGCGAGCGTTCCGTCAGGCCAGGGCTGAGGCTGACCGGGCAGGCTTGTCCATGTCAGCCTGGATGACCCGGGCCGCCCGCGAGAAGATGCAGCGTGACGCGGCTACCGCCATCGCTGAGGCCGACCGTGAGACCGGGCATGCCTGGGCTGAATGGGCCGAGGCCAATGCGGGCGACTTCCCACCCGGCGCCGGTAAGGGCGCAGCGTGAACCGTGGTGATGTCTTCGCCAACAAAGGGCTCGGCCGGGCCGGCTACGTCGCCATCATCAGCAATGACGGATTCAACGCGATCACGGGTCACCCGCTGGTAGTCAAGATCAGCGATCGACCGGACCTCACCGAGACGCCCTATGTCGTCGCTCTCAGCCCGGACGATCCCATTGCCGGGCACCTTGAGTCCTACTCGGCGGTGCGGGTGCGCCGGGACCGCCTGTCCGGCGACAGCATCGGGCAGCTAGCCGACAAGACGATGCGCAAACTGGCTGATGCCCTGGCCCTGATCTTCGACTACGAGGCCTAGCACACGCATCGTCAGTTGCCGCGAGCCCTCAGCCGAAGGACCGTGCTCCGGCCCAGGGGGTGGCCAGGTGCAGGGTGAGCACAGCGACGATCAGGCCGCCGACAATGGACGCGGCCAGCAGCAGCCAGCGGGCCGGGCGCCCGGCCAGGGCCCTACGGGTCCGGCCCTGGCCAGCCAGCAATCCCAGGTCCGGCCCGATGAGCCGGGGCAGCCGCCAGGCGTAGGCCAGGACATGCACCGACATGACGCCGAACCACAGCACGAACAGGGCCTTGTGCAGGAAGAGCCACGGTCCGCGGCCCGGCCCGACGAAGGCCAGGGCGACCCCTGTGCCGAGCACCCCGAGAGACGTGGCCAGGACGAACGGTCCCAGCACGCGCAGCAACGGCCCTGGCGGTCCCTTGCGCCGGTAGTCAGCGGCGCCGGTGTAGTAGCGGGCGAACCTCCAGCAGGTCGACACGGCTTTGAGCGCGACCGGCCCGACGAGCAGCATGCCAATGAAGAAGTGCGCCGTGAGCAAACGATGTATCGCCAGGACGGTCAGACCCTCCGCGGCCAGCAGCACCAGGAGAACAGCGCCCGTCGCCGCGGTGAGCCGCTCGTTTCCTTCCGCGCCACCTCCGGCGGGAGGCGCGTGCCTTGCAGGCATGACGCAGTGCTCCTTGTCATCCGATCACCCGGCACAGATCCCCTGGCTGCCCAGCTTGCGATACCTGCCTCTGCAAACCGGCAAAGGAAACGTTCAGAACTGGTAAGAGAATCCGTCAGCTGCCCCCCGGACCTGGGGCGGCTGGTAGATCCAGGGTCACGGTCAGGCCGCCGCCCGGGGTGTCCGACAGTGCCGCACAGCCCCCGTTGGAGGTGGCCAGGCGGTGCACGATGGCCAGGCCGAGCCCGGCTCCGCCCGGCGCAGTCGTGCCGAACCTGCGGAACGCCTGCGCCTGCTGCATCGCGCTCATGCCCGGACCGTCGTCAGCCACCACGACCTGGATCCCGTCGCCATTAGACGACGCGCTGACCTCGACATGGCCACCAGAGGGGACCGCGTCGAGCGCATTGGCCAGCAGGTTGTCCAGGATCTGCTCCAGATGATCGGCGCCGACCATCGCCCGGATCGGCCCCGGGCAGTCCTGTTTCAGCACGACCGCGCGCTCCTCCGCCACCGGCCGCCAGGCCGTGGCCCTATCCCGGATAACGGCGTCGACCGCAATCGGGACCGGCTTGACCAGCACGTTCTCCGCGCGCGCGACGGCCAGCAGTCCATCGACGAGGCGGGACAGCCGGGATACCTCCTCCTGAGCGCCGGTCAGCTCATCCGCGGTCGCCGGGTCGGCATCCTGGGCCAGCAGGTCCAGCCGGAGCCGCAAGGCGGTGAGCGGGGTGCGCAGTTGATGGGACACATCAGCCATGGCCGCCCGGTTGCCATGAACCAGCGTCTCCAGGCGGCCGGCCATCGCGTTGAAGTGACGCGCCAGGCGGCGCACCTCCGGAGGCCCGTGCCCAGTCACCGACCGGGCATCCAGGGCGCCACCACCCAGCCGCTGTGCCGTGCCGTCGAGTGCGTTCAGCGGCTGTCCCACCCAGCGGGCCAGCGCGATCGCGGTCACCGTCGCGGCCAGGAGTCCCGTGATGGCCACCGCGGCCAGCCACAGCCAGAGCGTCCTGAGCCGCTGATCGAGCCGGGTGGTCGGGCGGGCCAGCACCACGGCACCCACGATCCCGACGCCGTCGTCGTTGCGGACTGGCACGACAACACGCAACCGGTCGCCGATCCCGGTCGCCACGGTGTCCCCGCCGCCCAGTACCCGGCCGAGCGTTGCAGTGGGCACCGCCATGCCGTCCCCGCCGTTCCCGGCCGCCACGCGACCCCTGATGTCATACACCCGGACCTGCTCACCGGCCCGCCGGGCCCGGGCCAGCGCCCGGGCCAGGCTGGAGCCTGACCCATGGTCGGCGAGAGTGCCCTCGGCGAAGCTGGCCACCCCGCCCGCGGAGAAAACGGTGTCCTCTTTGAACGACGCGCGCTCATGTCCGGTGGTGATGAGACCGAGCGGCACCACGGTGCTGACCAGCAGCGCACCGATCAGCGCGAGCATGGTGAGCACAATGCGGCGGGCCATCAGACTTCGCCGAGCCGGAACCCCCGGCCGTAGACCGTCTCGATCAGCCCCGGCAGGTCCAGTTTGCGCCGCAGCGCCGCGACGTGCACGTCAAGCACCTTGGTTGGCCCGTACCAGTGCGCACCCCACGCGTTGTCCATTATCTCCTGGCGGCTCATGACCCGGCCGGGGTCACTGGCCAGGCACTCCAGGATGTCGAATTCCTTCGGCGTCAGTGCCACCTCACGCCCAGACACAGTCACCTTGCGAGTACGCACATCCACCAGGAGGGGACCCTTCCGGAGCACCTCCCCGTCGGCCCGGCTCCGGCGGCGGAGCACAGCACGGATACGGGCCTGCAATTCCGCGAGGCCGAACGGCTTGACCAGATAGTCGTCCGCGCCCGCGTCGAGCGCCAAGACCCGTTCCGGTTCCTCGCCTCTGGCCGTCACCACGATTATCGCCACATCGGACCGCTCGCGCAGTCGGCGGCACACCGCCACGCCGTCCAGATCGGGCAGTCCCAGGTCCAGCAGCACGACGTCCGGTTCCGGCCGCGCCAGCGCTTCACGGCCTGTCAGCACATGATCAACGATGTAGCCGCCGCGCCGCAGCCCGCGCATCAATTGCGTGGCGAGGCTGCGGTCATCCTCCACCACCAGCACGCTGGAGCCTACTCGGCCTCGGGGCGGCGCCTGGCCCGGGGAAACGGTCATGGGACAACGTTAGGCGGTGAATGGTGATCAGGCAGTCGGAGCCGCGACCGCGGACGTTCCAGCAGGCCGAAGGGCACTCAGGCGGGCCGGGCCGTTGCTCAGGCGGGCCGGGCCGTTGCTCAGGCGGGCAGGGACATGACCAGGATCGGCGGGGTGGTGGGCTTGCTGGTCCCGCCGGCCGGCTCCACGGTAAGGCCGATGCGGTCTCCCGCGGTGAGGCCAGCCGCGAGCAGCGGTGCGGTCCGGCCAGCGGTGGGCGGCGACAGCAGCCCGGCGGGCTTACTGCGCCCCGGGGCCATGAACCACACCTCGTAGACCTTGGCCGCGGGCAGCGGCGGCAGCCCCGAGGTGGTGAGCACCAGCGCGTGCCTGGCCTGCGACAGCACCACGATGGCCCGGCCGCCTGCCACGATCCGGTGGGTCAGCAGCCGGGCGTCCGGGGCGCTCAGGACCGCCTCGACCGCCTGGTTCTGTGCCCGGGAGTGGTTGAGCTCGCGCTGCGTCATGGCCTGTGTGACGCTCAGCACGACCACCACCGCCAGGGCCGCCGCCGCCAGCAGCGAGGCCGGGCGCGGGAACCAGGCGAGCCGGGGCGTGCCGAACCGGCTGGGCGGGCGCCCCGGGGACCCGTGCGCCGCGCGGGACCGGCGCGCCGCAGCGTCCTCGGTCTCGGGTGGCAGCTGCCGGGTCCATGCGACCGCGGCCAGCACCTTTTCCCGCAACTCGGGGGGCGGGACGAGGGCAACCGCCATGGCCAGCCGGGTGGCGGTCTCCCGGAGCCCGCGGACCTCGTTGGCGCAGGACTGGCAGCGCCGCAGGTGGCGGGAGAACCGGTCCCGTTCGGCGCCGTCCAGGGCGTCGAGCGCATAGGCACCGGTGAGCGCATGCAGGTCTTCGCGGAAGAATCTCACCAGGTCACTCCCATGCAGTCGCGCATCCGGATCAAGCCGTCCCGGATCCGGGTCTTCACCGTGCCGAGAGCCGAGTCCAGCAGCCCGGCGACCTGCTGGTAGGTGTAGCCGCCGTAGTAGGCCAGCCCGATTGACTCGCGTTGCAGCTCGGTGAGTGAGTCCAGGCAGCGCCGCACCCGCTCAGCGTCCAACCGGGCCTCCACCACTTCCGCGACTTCCTCGGTGGAGCCAGCCAGCACGCTGCCCGACTTCTGCTCCCGCAGCGTCTGGGCACTTGCCGAACGCACCCGGTCGATGGCCCGGCGATGGGCGATCGTCATTACCCAGGTGATCGCGCTGCCCTTGGCCGGATCGAACCGGGACGCGGTCCGCCAGACCTCCAGCAGGACCTCCTGGGTGACCTCTTCGGACTGGGCCGGGTCCCGCAGCACTTTGCGGATCAGGCCATATACCGGCCGGCACAGCTGGTCGTAGACGGCCTCGAAGGCGCTCTCGTCGCCTCGGGCGACATGACGGACCAGCCAGTCCAGGTCCTCGTCCCGCCCCTGGGGCGGACGAGGGCCAGGCTCCGATACGCGCAGGTCACGTCGGCTCATGTTCCCTATTCGGTGCCCTCCGGGGCGCGGATCGGTCCGGACCGCCGGCAATATCTGATCGGCGCATTGAGTGTCAGTCTAACTACACATAGTCATCGCTTGTGATCTTCGTCACAAGCGGCGATTACGCCGGAACCGACCAAGCCGACACCACCTGCGGTCCGAAGACCCATCGTGATAACGCAGAGAAGCACACCGCGCACCCTGCGCAACCCGGTCAGGTCGATGGCCGGGCTGCTGACCGGTGCGCTGGCCGGGTTGCTGGCCGCGGCCGTCGCCCTGGGGGTCGCCCAGTTCATGGCCGGCATCACCGGGGCCGGCGGCGAGCCGGTGATCGCGGTCGGCAGCGCGGCCATCGACCTGACCCCTGTGCCGGTCAAGGATTTCGCGATCCAGCACTTCGGCACCCACGACAAGCTGGTCCTGCTCAGCGGCATCGTCGTGGTCCTCGCGGTGTTCGCGGCTGTCACCGGAGTCATGGCGACCCGCCGCCGGACGTACGGGCTCGCGGGACTGGCCGTGTTCGCGGCCATCGGGGCGGCTGCGGTCCTCACCAGGCCGGTCGCCCGGCCGGTCGACATCGCGCCGACCCTCGTCGGGGTGGCGGCCGGAGCGCTGGCGTTGATGCTGCTCGTGGGACGCACCGCGCTGGGACGCACCGCCCTAGGACGCACCGTCCCGGGACGCACGGCTACGGCACCCGAACGCGGAGAAGCACCAGTTGCCCAGCCGGCCACGCAGACCGTGGCCAGGCCGGGCCGCCGTGGGTTTCTCCTCGCGGCGGCCGGGACCGCCGCCGTCGCGGCGGCCGGGGCCGGCTTCGGCGAACTGCTGCTGCGCCGCTTCAATGTCTCTTCGGCACGGGCCAAGCTCGCCCTGCCCGCCCCTGCGATCAGCGGCCCGGCCACCCCTGCCGCCGCGCAGTTGCCGGTGCCGGGGATCAGCAGCTTCGTCACCCCGAACGCAAGCTTCTACCGGGTGGACACCGCCCTGGTGCTGCCTCAGGTCTCGCCGGACCAGTGGCGGCTCCGCGTGCACGGCATGGTCGCCCGGGAACTGGACATCACCTTCGAGGAACTGCTGAAGCGGCCGCTCACTGAGGCCGACATCACGATCAGCTGTGTCTCCAACCAGGTCGGCGGGCCTTATGTCGGCAATGCCCGGTGGCTGGGCGCTAGCCTTGCCGCCCTGCTGCGCGAGGCTGGCGTGCGGCGCGGAGCCGACCAGATCCTCAGCACGTCGGCGGACGGCTGGACCTGCGGCACCCCCGTCGAGACAGTGCTGGATGGCAGGAACGCGCTGCTCGCGGTGGGCATGAATGGGCAGCCGCTGCCGATCGCGCACGGCTTCCCGGCCCGCATGCTGGTGCCCGGCCTGTATGGCTACGCGTCGGCCACCAAGTGGGTGGTCGACCTCGAAATCACCACATTCGCCGCCCAGCGCTCCTACTGGGCTCAGCGCGGCTACGCAGTCCGGGGGCGAATCAAGACCGAATCCCGGATCGACGTACCCCGGCCTCTCCAGCAGGTCAAGGCCGGCCGCACCGCGGTCGCCGGGGTGGCCTGGGCGCCGCACCGCGGCATCGATCGCGTCGAGGTCCGCGCCGACAACGGGGCGTGGCACGACGCGAAGCTCGCCGCGGTCCCTGGCCTAGATACCTGGCGGCAGTGGGTGTGGCCCTGGGATGCCACCCCCGGGCTGCACCAGCTTGAGGTCAGGGCCACCGATGGCACCGGCGCCACTCAGTCGTCGCGGCGCGTGCCGATCTTCCCCAACGGCGCGACCGGCTGGGACAGCACCACCGTCACTGTCACCTAACCCATCACAACCGGGCCGTCCGCCCAGACCCGCGCCCCCACAGGCCCACCAACCCAACACAGGCCCACCAACCCAACACAGATCCGCCAACACAGAGGAGTTCCAGTGAAGTACAAGATCGCCGCCATGACCGCACTCACCGCCAGCATCGCGTTCGGCGCAGCCGCGTGTGGCTCAACCGGCACCAGCAGTTCAGCGGCGGGATCCTCGTCCGCCGCTGCCGCGCCGTCATCACCGATGGCCTCGACCCCGGCGGCCGGGAGCGGGCAGGCGGCCGGGGCGACCCCCTTCGGGTCCGCGTGCTCGTCCGTCCCCTCCTCCGGGGCGGGCAGTTTCACGGGCATGGCCACCGCGCCGGTCGCCACCGCGGCGTCCGCCAACCCGGTGCTGTCCACGCTGGTCAGTGCCGTCAAGGCAGCCGGCCTCGTGGACACGCTGAACTCGGCGAAGAACATCACCGTGTTCGCACCGGACAACGCGGCATTCGCGAAGATCCCGGCCGCGACCCTGAAGAAGGTGCTGGCTAACAAGGCCGAGCTCACCAAGATCCTGACCTACCACGTGGTGGGCAGCCCGATCGCCCCCAGCCAGTTCGCCTCAGCGGCCACGCCCACCACCCTGGAGGGCGCGCCTGCGACACTCGCCAAGATGGGCTCGACGTACGAGGTCAACGCCGCGCATGTGGTGTGCGGCAACGTGCACACCGCCAACGCGACCGTGTACATCATCGACACGGTCCTGATGCCCAAGTCCTGATCACCTGGGTAACGCCGCAGGGCCCGCGCCAGCGAACTGGCCCAGGCCCTGCGACGTCCGGGCCGTCAGCGGCCGGCCCGCTGCGCGAGTTCGAAGACGAACAGCGGCGCGTTCACGGTGCCGACGCCTGATGCCAGGTCATAACCTCGGGCCGCGCTGAATCCCTTGACGGTGTCGAGCTTGCCGCCCTGCTCGAAGGAGACCGTGTTGTTGCCCCGGAGCACGTCCGCGACGCCACGGGCGTGCGCCGCGGAGAGCGCGTACAGCGCGGGGTTGATCAGCCCGAGCGGGTGGCCGGCGACCTGGTCGGCCAGCGCCACGACGCCGGCGAAGAGCGGGGTCGCCTCGCTGGTGCCGCAGGTCGGGTACCAGCCGGCGGGCTGGCCCGGGAAGCTCTGGTACATGTCCACCGCGCCATTGCAGGCACCGCTCATCGAGATGTCGGGCACACCGCGGCGGGCACCCACCACCCCGGCCACCCCGTTCTGGTACCACGGCCGGGAGAAGATGATCGACTTGCCGCCGCCACCGGCGAGCGGATTCGGCGGGGCCGCCCCGATGATGAACTCGTTGGTGGGCTTGTTGTAGGTGTCGTTCCACAGGCTGTCCGGCGCGAGGTGGCGGCCCGCGGCGTCCAGGTGAAGCTGGGTCCCGCCGATACCGGTGACCAGCGGGTCGCTGTCGGGCCACGAAGTCACCGGGCGGAGGTAGTAGTCCACCTCATTGAAGTGGACGTCGGCCGCGCCGCTGTCACCCGAGGCGGCCAGCACCGTGACACCTTTGCGCGCCGCGTCTATATAGGCGCCGCGCAGCGCCAGCAGCGACGCGGCAGACGGGAAGGTCTGCTCGGTCGCGCTGAAGCTCTGGCTGATTACCCCGCCGAGGTGGTGGTCGATCACGTACTCCTCGGCCTTGACGATCTGCGGAAAGCCCGTGGTGCCTTCCTCTTCTGAGGTCGGGGTCTCGACCAGGAGGATGTTCGCGCCCGGGGCCATCGTGTGGGCGTACTCGACGTCCAGGTCGGTCTCACCGGCCCAGCCCTCACGGGTGTCGGTCGCCTGGTACCGCGCGACCTTCCCGGCGGGCTGGATCACCTTCAGCGACGGCGGCGCGGGCAGGCCAAAGGTCTTGTCGAAAACGGCCAGGTCATGCGCCACTGTCGGCGAGCCGAAGGAGTCGACGATGACGATGGTCTGGCCAGCTCCGTTGATCCCGTGCCGGAGCAGGGCGGGCAGGTTGTAGGCCCGCTGCAGCTGGGTCGGCTGATAGCAGGCGATTTTGTAGTGCTTCTCGCAGTACGCGGTGGTCGGGGGCGCCTGCGCCACGCCGCGGGCATGCACCATGCCCGGGCTGATCAGCACGTCGGGCGTAGCCACCGCGGCGGCCACGATCGCTGCGGGTGCGCCGAGGCCGCTGGCGCCCGCGGCCAGCACGCAGATGCCCACAGAGAGTGCCAGAGGTCGGCGCAGGCGCATGGCATCTCCCAGGTGAACGAGGACCGGCTAGCGGTCCGCCCGCAGGCGCGCCACCGACACTAACAGCGCATTCCTGGGCAAGCGATAGCTCGAGTAGCCTCGCCAGGCATGATCGTGGTCTTGGCGGGCGTCTCCGGGTCTGGCAAATCGACGGTCGGCGAACTCCTGGCCAGCAGGCTGGGCTGGCCGTTCATCGACGCCGACTCGCTGCACCCGGCGGCCAACATCGCCAAGATGCGGGACGGGGTGCCGCTCACCGATGACGACCGCTGGCCGTGGCTGGATGCGGTGGCGAAGATGATGGACGCCCGCATCGCCGCCGGCCAGCCGGCGGTGATCGCCTGCTCAGCCCTCAAGCGCAGCTACCGGGACCTGCTGCTGACTGGCCGGCCCCCGGCGCGCCTGGTCTTCCTGGACGTCGGCCGCGATCTGCTGGCCGCCCGGCTCGCCTCGCGGCCCGGCCATTTCTTCCGCGCCGACCTGCTGGACAGCCAGCTGGCCACCCTGGAAACCCCGCAGCCAGCAGCACGGATCCTGGTGCTGCCTGCCATCGGCCCGCCTGAGCAGGTAACCCAGCAGATCATCGACCGGCTCGGCTGCTCAGCGGAGACGCACTAGCCCGCGCCGTCGAGCAGCACAGGCCGTCGAGCAGCACAGGCGGAATGGCCCGGCCCGTCTTCAGGTACCTCCGAGCGCGTACCGTGGAGCCAGCCGCGGATCGGAGACGGGCTCCATGAAGCTAAAACTTGACCTGCACGACATCTACAACCGGGGCCAGGACATCGACCAGGCCTTGCGCGCGATCATCAACGAGGCTGTGCAGAAGAAAGCCCCAGTTGTGGAGATCATTCCAGGCAAGGGATCGGGGCAGCTCAAGAAGCACGTGCTGCGGTTTCTTGAGCAGAAGGAAATCAAGATGCTCTATCACCGCGTCGAGAAAGACTCAAAGAACTTCGGCAGGCTCTTCGTGCATTTCAGGTGGAAATAGCCAGTCTCGCATCCGGGTCACCGCAGGGGGCGCGGCACGGACCAGCCTGACCAGCTTGGGCGGCCGACGGTGCCGCGGCGAGAATCGCTGATGCACCCTGGCATCTGCGAACCGGCGGTCAGGAGCATCCGCTGATTGCCATACACAGCCCACGGGCACTCCCCCCTTGCCACCGCTGCCCGGGCAAGGTCCAATCCTGGCCACGGCGCATCAGCCCAGAGCCATAGACTCCAGGCAGATCCCACAGTTGACACTCCCCTTGGGAAGGGGGCGTTAAACGCCCCCGCGCTCCCCCCCACAGGCCAGCGAGCAGCTTGCCGGGCCTCAGCCACGGCAACTAACTCGCGCCTTTGTCATCATGGCATGGGCGAGATACAGATGTCCAGTCAAAGCGTGAATGGGAACGCAATTCAAATTACTAAATGGCTTAGGAATGACCTTGCTACCGAATTGCTCGCGATCCGGCACAGGTTTCCCGGGCCAGGATGATCCGGGCGTCGCAGCACGGCCAGCCATCCGCCGTGCCAGGATTACCCCATGCACGTTGTGATACGGGCGGTCATCACGGCCGCCGCCCTCGCCGTGGCGACAGCCCTGCTCCCGGGCATCGAGCTGGGACCGGGCAGCACCGCCAAGAAGGTGGGGACCCTGGTGGTCGTCGCCGTGATCTTCGGCGTGATCAACGCGATCCTCAAGCCCATCGTCAAGACGGTGGGCTGCCTGTTCTACGTGCTGACCCTCGGCCTGATCGGGCTGGTCGTCAACGGGCTGCTGCTCTGGCTCACCAGCTGGGCCGCGGGCAAGCTGTCGCTGCCGTTCCACATCACCGGGTTCTGGCCGGCATTCTGGGGCGCCATCATCGTCGGCCTGGTGGGCTGGCTGCTGGGTATCCTGGTCAAGGAGGAGGACCACTAGTGACCTGTATCGGGCGTCTTCCCCGGCTGCACGGCGCTCAGCGGACTCCCCTGACCGGCCACTAGGACGGCAGGCCACCAGGACGGCGGCGCACCATGTTGAGCGCGACCAGGGTCATCACCACCAGGCCCTCGCCGTCGAGCACCTCGATCCGGGACCGGATCAGGCCCCGGTCGGGCTTGGACCGGGAGGGGCGTGCCTCCAGCACGGTGACCCGGACGCTGAGCACATCACCTGGGCGCACCGGGCGGACCCAGCGCAGCTCGTCGATGCCGGGCGAAGCCAGGCTCGCCGCCGCCGGCAGGTAGCTGTCCACGAGCAACCGCATCGTGAGCGCAGCCGTGTGCCAGCCGCTGGCGATCAGCCCCCCGAATGGGCCGGTGCGCGCCCAGTCGGGATCCACGTGGATCGGCTGAGGGTCGTACTTCCGGGCGAAGTCGATCATCTCGGCCGCAGTGACCGGGCCGGTCGGCCCGTAGTCGTGTACCGACCCGGCCACGAAGTCGTCGAAGTACTGCCTATCCGACACGCGCACCCCTGACTTCGACCACGCGCCGGGTGGCGGCGCTGCTCCGGGCCGCGTCGATGACCTCCAGCGCGGCCACGGCGTCCCACGGGCTGACCGGGACCTCACCCTCGCCGCGGACCGCCGCGGCGAACGCCGGGTAGAAGGTGTCCCAGCGGCCCGGCCGCGCCGGCACCTGCTCGCTTATCTCACCGCGCCGCAGCCACCCCCACTGCTCCTGCGGCTCAGCGCCCCACTGGGCGCCCTCGGTGGCCGGCGACCGGCCCGCCACCAGCGCGGCTTCCTGCCCATCCACCTCCGCGACAACGAACGTGCCCGCGCTGCCGATGATCCGGAGGCGGGGTCCTGGGGCCCCCTGGATCCAGCTGCCCCACAGGTGTGACAGGACATCACCGTCGTGCTGGAGCACCACGAAAAAGTCGTCATCGGCGCCCGACCCGTTATCGCTGATGTGCATCTCCGCGTAGACGCCACGGGCCGGCCCGAACAGCAGCAGCGCCTGATCCACCAGGTGAGTGCCGAAGTCAAGCAGGATCCCGCCGCCCGACGGGGGCGGTCCCGTCTCCGGCTCGAACCGCTCGAACCGCGACTCGAACCGCCTGACAAACCCGAGCCGGCCTTCCTCCAGCAAGGCACGCAGGGTGCGCAGGTCGGAGTCCCACCGGCGGTTCTGGTACACGGTCAGCGGTACCTGCGCCCGCTCGGCGGCCTGCACCGTTTCCCGTGCCGTCGCCGCATCGAGCGCGAACGGCTTGTCACAGACGACCGGCAGGCCCAAGGCGATGGCCTCCCGGGTCAGCTCGGTGTGCGTGGCCGCGGGCGTGGAGATGGCGACGGCCTGTGCGCCCGCCGCGGCCAGTTCGGCCAGCGAGCCGTAGGCCGCCGTGCCCGGATGATCCCGGACCAGTTCGGCGCGACGCTCACCGGACCGGGTGACCACACCCATCAGCTCACACCCGGGCGCGGACGCGATCAGCGGGGCGTGAAAGAACCGGCCACCGAACCCATAGCCGAGCAGCCCGACCAGAAGCGGAGATCTTGCCATCCCGCGATCGTAACCCGCCCTGCCTGGTCGCCCATCGAAGCCTCAGCCGCGGCCCAGGGGCTCAAGGAACTCCAGCCGGTTGCCGTGCGGATCCGCACTGTAGAACCGGCGCATGCCGGGAAAGTCGCCGTCCTCGATCACCGGGAAACCGGCCGCGCGGAGCCGCTCGGCCCACGCGTCCAGGCTGGTCACCAGCAGCCCGGGGTGCGCCTTGCGCGCGGGCCGGAAATCCGGGTCCACGCCGAGGTGCAATTCCATGCCGTGGCCGCGGAACCAGCAGCCGCCGCGCGCCACGAGCGCCGGAGGCTTAGGAATCTCATCGAACCCCAGCACGCCGTGGTAAAAGGCACGCGAGACATCCTCGGCTCCCGGCGGGCAGGCCAGCTGCACGTGGTGGATCATGAGTCCTCCGTCCACGCAGGGACAATATCTTGATATCGAGATAATATCGCCTAGGCCGGGTGCTTCCGGCCAGCAGTGAGGTTCCGATGCCCGACACCGTCAAGACCGAGTTCGAAATCCTGGACCCGCGGTTCGCCGAGGTGAAGAGCGACCGGTGGATGGAGCGGCTGCACGCGGGCTGCCGGTGGACCGAGGGTCCGGCCTATTTCGCCGCGGGCCGCTACCTCGTGTTCAGCGACATCCCCAACGACCGGATTCTCCGCTGGGACGAGACCACCGGCATGGTGGGAACGTTGCGCCAGCCGGCCCGCTACGCCAATGGGCACACCGTGGACCGGCTGGGCCGCCTGGTCAGTTGCGAGCACGGCAGCCGGCAGGTCACCAGGACTGAGCCCGACGGATCGGTCACGGTTCTCGCCGACCGTTTCGATGGCATGCGGCTGAACAGCCCCAACGACGTCGTGGAACGCGCGGACGGCTCCATCTGGTTCACCGATCCTGGCTACGGGATCGACAGCGACTACGAAGGGCACAAAGCCGAGAGCGAGATCGGCGGCCACAACGTGTACCGGATCGACCTGGGCACCGGGCAGGTTCACCTGGCCGCGGACGACTTCGCCCGCCCCAACGGGCTAGCGTTCTCCGCGGACGAGCAGCAGATCTACATCGTTGACAGTGCGGCCGGGCACATCCGGCTGTTCGCGGTGGCCGACGACTCCACGCTGACCGGCGGCCACGTCTTCGCCCGGTGTGACGCGGGTACCTTCGATGGCGTCCGGCTGGACGACGCCGGCCGGATCTGGGCCGCCGCGCACGATGGGATCCACTGCTTCGATCCTGACGGCACGCTGCTCGGGAAGCTGCACGTTCCCGAGATCGTCGCCAACCTCACCTTCGGCGGGCAGCAGCGCAACCAGTTGTTCATCTGCGCCACGAGCTCGGTCTACTCGCTCCGGGTGAACTTCACCGGCGCCCGCTATCCCGGGTGATGCCCGGCAGCCTGGCCGCCCCTCCGCTGGGGTTCCCTCCGGCCATCAGCCCGGCAGCAGGAGCAGTTTCCCGGTGGTGCGCCGTGCGGTGAGGTCGTCGTGCGCCCGTGCCGCCTCGGCCAGCGGGTACCTGCCGCCGATGCGGACACTCAGGCGCCCGTCCGCGATCCAGCCGAACAGGTCGTCCGCCCGCTGGCGGAACTCGTCCAGGCGGGCGATGTAGTGACCCAGAGTCGGCCTGGTCAGGAACAGCGACCCACCGGTGTTAAGCCGCTGCGGATCAAAGGGGGGAACCGGCCCGCTGGACGCCCCGTACAAGACCAGGTACCCGCGCGGGCGCAGAGCCGCCAGGCTGTCGTCAAACGTCGCCTGCCCCACGCCGTCGTAGACGACCGCTGCGCCAGCCCCGCCGGACACCTCCCGGGCCACCGCGGTGAAGTCCTGGTAGCTGGCGACGTAATCAGCCCCTGCCGCCGTGGCGAGCTGCGCCTTGCCCTCAGTAGAGGTGGTCGCGACAACGATGCCGCCTCGCATGCGGACCATCTGGGTGAGCAGGAGGCCCACCCCACCCGCGGCCGCGTGCACGACCACCAGATCGCCGTCGGCCACCGGGTAGGTGCTGTGGCACAGGTAGTGGGCGGTCATCCCCTGCAGCATGACGGCGGCGGCGACTTCCAGATCCACCCCCTCGGGCACAGCGACGACACGGTCGGCTGGGACGACGGCCTGCTGCGCGTAGCTGCCCGGCCCAACCGGCCAGGCAACCCGGTCGCCGACTGTGAAGCCCGACACCTCCGGGCCGACGGCCGCCACCGTTCCCGCGCCCTCGGCGCCAGGCACGTAGGGCACGCCGCCGCTGTAGGGCGGTCGGCCCTCCCGCTGATAGACGTCCATGTAGTTGACCCCGGCCGCGGCCACATCGACCACCAGGTGGCCCGGGCCAGGACGGGGGGCCGGCCAGTCACCAGCCTGCAGGACTTCCGGGCCGCCGTGTGCTGTGACAACCACTGCGCGCATGACGCCATCCTTCCGCAGCTGATGACGAAAATTCGTGGGGCTGGAAATTTTTCGGCTGGCGGCCCGGGGCGGTGTCATCCTCCAGCCAGGCTGAGCAGCCGTCCGGCGTCCGGTCGGTGCCGCCGCAAGTCACCAGCTTGTGCTCAGGCGCGTCGGCGACCTGGCCAACCACGTGCGGCACGGTGAACTCACCCAGTGCGGGGGGCCGCGGCTAGGGCTGGCCTGCGGGCGCGGGCTCACGCGGGGTGAGTACGCCGGCGAGCGCGGCGACGCCCAGCGCGAGGACGACCGGGATGCCCAGCGCCAGTGGCAGCCCGATCAGGGTGGCCGCCCCGCCGATCAGGACCGGACCGCTGACCATCCCCAGGTAACTCATCCCCACCACTCGGGCCAGCCCGTGCCCGGGCCGGACCGGGTCGGCTGATCCGCCGGCCAGGAAGACCTGCGGGATGATGCACGCCAGGCCTGCCCCGAGGACTGCGAATCCGGCGACCCCGCCCACCGGGTTATTGCTGATGAGCCCGCCTGCCAGGCCGGCTGCGGCGACGAGGCCACTGGCCCGGACGAGCCGCACCGGCCCGAACCGTGCCGCCAGCCGGTCCCCGAGCAGGCGGCCGACAGTCATCGCCAGCGCGAACGCGGCGAACCCGGCCGCCGCGAACCCGGCGGAGGTGCCCAGGTTGTCGCGCAGGTAGACGGCGCTCCAGTCGGCAGTGGCCCCTTCGACGAGCAGCCCGCACAGGCCAACCGTGCCGAGCAGGAGGATCAGCACGCCAGGCCGGACAGACTTCCCGCGGCGCCCGCCCGGGCCGGAGCCCGGACCCAGGTCAGCCACCGGCCCCTGGTCAGCCAGCATGCCCGGCGCTTGGGCCAGGGCCGGCTCATCAGCCCGCTGCTGCTGGCCCCGTTCGGTGATCATCCACCGGCCGGCGATCACCGCCACCGCGGCCGACGGCAGCCCGACGGTGAGAAAGGTGGGCAGTGGGCCGATGCCCGCTCCGGCGAACAGGCCGCCGAGTACCGCGCCAGCGAGCGCGCCGATGCTGTAACCGGCGTGCAGCGAGGACATGACCGGGCGGACGCGGGCCCGTTCGACCAGGACCCCGTTCGCGTTCATCCCCACGTCGAGCGCGCCTGCCGCGGCGCCGAACACGAACAGCGCCGCCATCAGCGTGCCGAGGTTGCCGGCCACCGCCGGCGGGATCAGGAAGAGCGCCATTCCGACGCCCGCGACCCGGGTTACCCAGGCGCTGCCGAACCTGTCCACCAGCCGGCCAGCGATCAGGGTGACCAGGAGCAGCCCGGCCGGGATGGCGAACAGAGCGATGCCGAGAACACCGTCGCTGAGGTGCAGCCGTTGCTTGATCGCCGGGATGCGGGTGATCCAGACCGCGAGCACGACACCGAACAGGCAGAAGTACGCCGTCACCGCGGCCCGGGCGGCGCCCAGTCCAACCGTCGGAGCAACGCGGGTACCGGTTGGCTGCGCGGTCGACGCGGCCCTGTCAGCGGGAGAAGATCCGATTCACCAGACATTACCCGACGATGCCGGGACTGCTCAGTTGCTGTAGACGCGGGCGGGCGTGATCAGGACGGCGGTGCGGTGCTGGTCAGCCATGGCCTGGTCATAGGCCGCCCAGTCGTCGTGGGTACCGCCGGCCGCCTGGAAGATTTCGCGCAGCAGCAGCCGGAGCCGCCCGGAATCGACGCCGGCCTGCGGATCATCTGGCCCGGCCAGCTCAGCGTGGCCCTCGATGCTGACCCATGCGCCACCGGACCGGAAGGTCACCGTGACCTGCGGGCGGGCCCGCAGGTTCGCAAGCTTGGCCCGGCCGTAGGTGACGATCCCGACGACCTGCTGGCCAGTCACTGGATGCGCCAGGACTCCGGCGTTGACGACCGACGCCTGGATTGTCGCATCGGCCCGCACGGTCGAGACCACCACGAGGAACCGCTCGCGCCGGCCGATCGTGATCGCATCATCCAGCGTCGCCATCATCTGCCTTCCGCATCGGCCGTTCGCCTTCCGCATCCGCGCCGGGTTCCGGCGACCGTCGGTCCAGCGTCCCACTCGATCGGCCGCCGTGCCGGACGATCGGACGCTGCGCTGGGTAAAGACCCGGCGAAGCATCCGCTGCGCGTCCAGATTCACCCTGTTCACGGCTCAAGGGTGGCACGCCACGGCCCTGCACCGGTCGCGGGCGGGCGCTGGGGAGTCCCGTGTTGTATCTGGAGTTTGATCACGCCGCACCGTCCCGGCGAGCAGGCAGGCCGGCGGTCAGCGATCGCCGGGCCGGGGCCGCCGCCGGTAATGACCCTTCCGGTTTTCGCTCCTGAAATGCCGTCCACCGTAGGAGAGCGGCGTCAGCAGAGTCCCGGTTACCCGGAGCCGTGCCTCCCGACATCCGCCAGGAAACCGGTGACGGCGGCCAGGAACTCGCCCGGCCGTTCCAGGTGAGGTGAGTGCCCGCAGCCGGCCAGCACATGCTCGGTGCAGCGGCCACCTGCCGCCTGGTAGCGATCCAGCACGGCGCGCATCTGCCCCACCATCGGCTGCGGCGGATACACATCCGCTCCCGGCCAGCCCGGTACCGCGCCGAGCGCGCCGAGGTGGCCCAGGTCGACCAGTGACGCGTCGGACACGATCTGGTCGGCGTCACCGCGGATCCACAGCACCTCCGGCCGGTCCCCGATGTCCGCGAACCCCGACACGTCGCAGTACTTCGGCGAGATCGCGTTGTTCACGCCGCGCTCGCCTGGCGCGGTGCCCGGCCAGTTGGCCGAGGCGGTCATGTCGCCGGGGTAGTACTCGTCCCCGGTGGCCATCTCCAGCATCGCGTCGACCAGGGCATCCTCGACGCCCTGGCCGAGCACGAACGGTGGCTGGCCGTAAAGCATGGTGAGCACGTTGCGGGGCGACGTAGCGTCCTCGGCGCCTCGGTCGCCCGCCGCGATCCTGCGGACCATCTCGGGATGGGCGGTGCCCCCGCCGGATCCCGCGAAGTCCGGCCAGCACGGGGTGCCGGCCTCATCGCGGGTCCCCCCGAAACCGAACGGCGACATCGGGCTTTCCAGCACGATCGAGGTGATCGCACCCGGATGATCGATCACGTACTGCAGGACTACTCCGGCGCCGAGCGACCAGCCGAGCAGGTGCACCGGCTGACCTTCCGGGACCAGCTCGCCCTCCGCGAGCAGCGCGTGCAGGTCGTCGGCGAAGTCCTGCAACCCGCGGCGGGCGTCGGCCGGTGCCCGCTGCGACTGGCCGAAGCCCCTGAGATCGGGGGCAACACACTGCCAGCGGTCAGCTAGCGAGGCCATCGTCTCGGCGAAGAACCGGGCGGAGGACACGTTGCCGTGCACCAGCACGACAGTGGGTGCGTCGCGCGGCCCCGAGCGAAGGACATGAGTGCGCAGCCGTGCGGTCGCGACGTCCATCGCCTGAAGCCCGGGGGGCAGGGATGACATGTGCTGACTATGCCGTGAGCAGGTCGGTTGTGGCTACCTCCAGTGATTGGGGCAGGCTGGGGACATGGCAGAGACTCTTACCCTGATGGCAGTACACGCGCATCCGGATGACGAAGCGTCGAGCACCGGCGGCGTCCTGGCCAAATACGCTGACGAAGGTGTCCGGACGATCGTCGTTACCTGTACCAACGGCGAGTTCGGCGACGCGCCCGGCGGTGTCAAGCCGGGCCTGGACGGTCATGACGAGGCGGAGGTCGCCCAGCTCCGGCTGGCGGAACTGCGGGAATCGGCCAAGATTCTCGGCGTGACGGAGCTGGAAACGCTCGGTTATCACGACTCCGGCATGCCGGACTGGGACTACAAGGACCGGCCGGACGCGTTCTGCAATGTTCCTGAGGCGCAGGTCGCGGCGCGGATTGGCACTCTGATCGAACGGTACCGGCCACAGGTCGTCATCACCTACGACGACAAGGGCGCATACCAGCACCCTGATCACGTGCACGCCAGCAAGGCGGCGGCCGCAGCCGTGGCCGCCTCCGGCATCCCGGCCAAGCTCTACCTGACCGCCATGCGGCGCAGCGACTGGCAGAAGGTGTGGGAGGCACTCCGCGACCTCGGCGAGGACGTTCCCGACTTCCGCAACGTGAGCCCAGAGGTACAGCGTCAGCTGGATGAGGCGGAACAGCGCATCACCACCACCGTTGACATCAACTCGGTGCTGGCCCGCAAGCGCGACGCACTGCTCGCGCACGCCAGCCAGATCAGCGAATCCTGGTTCAGCAAAATCCCGCCGCAGATCGCGGAGCAGGCCTTCGGCCGGGAGAGCTTCATCCGGGCCAGCGACACGACCGGGGCCCCGGTACCCGAGGATGACCTGTTCTCCGGGCTGCGGTAGCTCGGAGAGGCCGGTCTGCGCCGGGGTTGCCCCGATAGCCAGAGTGTCATGGAGTGACTGAATGATACGGGTGGGTAATCAGCGGGTAGACCCGGGTGAGGACCGCGCCAGGGGGCAGCCGGCGTAAACGGGGCAGAGAGGGCGCACACGATGCCGGGAGAGGTCATGACCGGGTCCGGGCGCCGCGTTCTTGCCTCGATCACGGCCGTTCTCATTGTGGTCGCGGGTGTTACCGCGCTGGCCATCCTGGGCTGGGAGACCACCCTCAGCGTGTGGTCGGCCTCCATCAACGCAGAGGTCATCGCCGCCCGTTCCGTGGCGCTGGAGGCCACCTTCGCGCAGGAACGCCCGCTGATGCTCCGCTACCTCGCGGCGCCGCAGCCGTCCACACTGGCTGATGTACGCGCCTGGCAGTCGCAACTCACCCGGCAGTCCGCGCAGCTCAGGCCAGAGACTCCCGCCGGGAGAGCAGCCCTGGCCCAGGCCCGGATCCGGGAAAGCGCCGTCTACTCCAGATTCCAGAAAACCCAGCGCGCGGCCAGGGTCAACCGTTCCGGAGCGCTCGCTGCGATTGGCCCCTTGGACGTCAGTTCGGCCGCTGTCGCCGCGTCCCTGCGCAGACTGGTGCGAGTTGAGACACAGCACGCCATCGCCACGCGACGCCGGGGGGCCAAGGCGGCAGGTTCAGGGATACACACGGAGATCTTCTCATCCACGCTGGCCATGCTCCTGGCGATCGGATTCGCCTTCTATGTGGCCAGCGTGGTCAGCCGAGGGCACCGGCGGGAGCGCGAGCTGAGGACGGCCCTTGAGCGACTGGGGGACCGGGATGAGCTGCTGGCCCGGCTCCGTTCAACGTCCTCGGTCCTGGGCGGAGTGGCGGACGAGTTGCGGGCGGCGGCGGGGAACGCGGCGGCGGCGACCAGCCGGCAGTCGTCGGCGATGGCGCAGACCTCAGCGACGATCGAGGAATTGGCGGCCACCGCCGGCTCACTCGCGGAGAACATGCGGGCCGTGTCGGGGGCGGCGGGGCACACCGGCGAGACGATGCGGGACATGCGGGAGAAAGTGGAGATGATCGCTCAGCGTGCGGTGCTGCTGGGTGACCGGGCGCAGAAGATCGGCGAGATCCTGGAGTTGATCAACGACATTGCCGGGCAGACGAACCTGCTGGCGTTGAATGCGGCGATCGAGGCGGCGCGGGCCGGGGAGGCGGGTAAGGGATTCGCGGTAGTCGCCGCGGAAATACGCAAGCTCGCGGAGCGGTCGGTGCAGTCGACGGAATCGATCGCGACGATCATCTCGGCGGTGCGGGATGAGGCGAATGCGACCATCATGGCGACTGAGCAGGGCGCCCGCCAGGCGCGGGAGGTCGCGGATCTGATGACATCCACGGCGACGATGCTCGCCGCGTCGATCCTGACGATTCAGCAGCAGAAGTCGGCTTCTGACCAGGTGGACACCGCGATCAGCCAGATCCGGGAGGCAGCCGAACAGCTCGCGGCGCACCAGACGCAATGGCAGGCGACGTCTGAGCGGCTAGAGGCGCTGGTGCGGGAACTTGAGGGCACCCTTCGGGAAGGCGCGCAGGCCGGGCAACGCGATGGCCAGGCCAACGGCCGGGTCATCGGCCCGCAGACCAGTCACGGGTACTCACCCGGAGATAGGGCATCCCAGGCCCGCTGATCACACTCAAGCGCTCGTCGACCGGCTCACCGGACCCAGGTTGCCACTCGTAGACTGTCCAACGGAGGGATCACTGGTGCCGGTTCCGGGTCTGACGATGATCGCTGAGGGTCATGCGGCTGAGGGTCCCGCATTCGCTGGCGAGCGTTGGTATCTGCGGGTGGGTGGATCAGCAGAGGACTACTACACCCTGCTGGAAACTGTCCATCCTGACGGGCATCGAGATGAAGGTGGAATGGGCGGCCCGGTGCTTTACCCCGGCCACCTGCTCAATGTCTATACCGGGCGGGCTGACCAGGGCTTTCTCCGGGTGGTTGTCCGGGCGGATCCAAGAGTACGGCGGCTCTGGTTTCAATCGGAGCAGGGCGAGTGGTGTGATCTTCTGCCTGTCGGAGATGACACTGACCTGGATGTAGCGTTCTTCGCCGTTCTGCTCCCATGGACAACCGGCGTTGTCTCAATGCAGGCGCT
>CAYPQM010000029.1:44964-47049 GCA_964412845.1 uncultured Streptosporangiaceae bacterium | reverse complement strand
TGGAAGCCCACCCACCCCGGCCTCATCGAGGACATCGAACAGGGCCACTACTTCATCTGACCAGCCCCGGACAGCAGGCGAGACAACGACCCGGGATCAACCGGCTCAAGCGCAACCGTGCCGTCGCCACCCGCTACGACAAGCTCGCCGTCCGCTACGAGGCCACCCTCCGCGTCGCATCAACGGAGAGTGGCCCTGGCCTCTCACTTCTTAGACACGGCCCAGGACGCGTGGCGCGGCAGCGGGCGAATCCAGGGCAGGCCGGCCTCCATGGAACAGTGGCTGGCCGGCCGGATGCTAGCGTTCCCGGTGTGATGGCCGGGGGGGATGACGCGGCGGGGCTCGGCCCCGACGGCAGGTCGGCGGCGCTCACGGCGCTCGCCGCGTCTGAGTACCAGGTGCTCGTGATCGGCGGCGGCGTGGTCGGCGCGGGCGTCGCGCTGGACGCGGCGACCCGCGGGCTTTCCGTGGGCCTGCTGGAAGCGCGCGACTTCGCATCGGGGACCTCATCCCGGTCCAGCAAGCTGATCCATGGCGGGCTCCGTTACCTGGAACAGCTCAATGTGGGACTGGTCCGGGAGGCCCTCACCGAACGTGGGTTGCTGCTGCAGCGGATCGCCCCGCACCTGGTCCGGCCGGTGCCGTTCCTGTTCCCGTTCACTCACCATGTGTGGGAGCGGGGGTACGTCGGTGCCGGGGTGACCGCGTATGACCTGCTCGGGTTCTCGCTCGGCCAGGCCAAGGGCCTGCCCGGGCACCGGCAGCTGACCAGGCGCGGCACGCTCCGGCTGGCACCGGCCCTGAAACGGTCCGCGGTCACCGGGGCCATCCAGTACTGGGACGCGCAGGTCGACGACGCCCGCTATGTCATCACCCTGATCCGCACCGCGGCCGGTTACGGGGCGCAGGTCGCATCGCGGACCCAGGTCACCGGGTTCCTGCGGGAGGGCGAGCGGGTCACCGGGGTCCGGGCCGTGGACCTGGAGACCGGCACGGAACTGGAGATCCGCGCCCAGCAGGTGGTGAACGCGACCGGCGTCTGGACCGACGAGGTGCAGGCCATGGTCGGCGGGCGGGGCGTGATCAACGTCCGCGCCTCCAAGGGGGTCCACCTGATCGTGCCCCGCGACCGCATCCACTCCCGGACCGGGATCATCATGCGCACGCCGGTCAGCGTGCTGTTCGTCATCCCGTGGGGCAGGCACTGGATCCTCGGCACCACCGACACGGACTGGTCGCTGGACAAGGCGCACCCGGCGGCCAGCCGCGCCGACATCGACTATGTCCTCGCCCAGATCAACCGGGTGCTGGCGGTTCCGCTCACCCGGGACGATGTGGCCGGGGTGTACGCGGGGCTCCGGCCGCTGCTGGCCGGTGAGTCCGAGTCGACCTCGCGGCTGTCGCGGGAGCACGTGGTCGCGCACCCCGTGCCGGGGCTGGTGATGATCGCGGGCGGCAAGTACACCACCTACCGGCTGATGGCCAAGGACGCGGTCAACGCGGTGGCGCACGCGCTGGACGCGGCGGTCCCGCCGTCCTGCACCGACTCGGTGCCGCTGGCCGGCGCCGACGGCTACGTCGCGCTGTGGAACGCCAGGCACCGGCTGGCCCAGTCGTCCGGGCTGCATGTGGCGCGGATCGAGCACCTGCTCGGCCGGTACGGGTCGCTCACCGGGGAGGTGCTTGACCTCATCGCGGCCGAGCCGGGTCTCGGCCGGCCGCTGGGCGGCGCCGACGACTACCTGCGCGCTGAGGTCGTCTATGCGGTCACCCACGAAGGTGCCCGTCACCTCGATGACGTGCTGGCCCGCCGGATGCGGGTCTCCATGGAGACCTGGGATCGCGGGCTGACGGCCGCGGTGGAGACCGCGGGCCTGATGGCCAAGCCACTGCGCTGGGATGCCCGCCAGGAGGCGAGGGAACTCAGCCACTACCGGGCGGCCATCGCTGCTGAACGCGCCTCCCAGGAGGCTGCCACCGACCAGGCAGCCGACGCGCTGCTGCTGGACGCGCCAGAGATCGTGCCCGTCGTCGGCGGGAATTCCGCTCCCTGAGCCCGCGCCCGCGCCTGGCGGCCGGGCTGGG
>CAYPQM010000029.1:43291-44864 GCA_964412845.1 uncultured Streptosporangiaceae bacterium | reverse complement strand
GCGGCCTGGACCGGGGGGATATTCCGGGCCGGCCGCGCCGTCGCGCCGGTCAGCAGCCGCCGGGCCCGCAGCGCGACCTCCAGATCGAATCGCGCGTCTGGTTCGAGCAGCACCTCACCGAACAGCATCTGCAGCTGGCGTACCCGGTATCGCACCGTCTGCGGGTGGACATGCAGGTGCCGCGCTGTCTCCCTGGCGTTGCCGGCGTTCTGCAGCCAGGCCAGCAGCGTCTGCGCCAGGGTGTCCTGCTGGGCGGGCCGCAGCCTGCCCAGCGGCGCGAGCCGGCTGTAGGCCAGGTTCGCCACCAGGTCTTCGTCGGAGAACAGCAGCAGCGTGGACAGGTGCTCATCGCAGCGGGTCACGCCGGGGCCAGGGCTGATGATGCCGCGCCGGGCCAGCACCAGCGCGCGGCGCGCCCAGCGCAGCGAACTGCTCGCCCGGGCCAGCGGGACGGCCGGCCCGAGAGCCGCCGTCCAGCCCCGGAGGCCGCGTTCGATCAGCTCGGTCCGCCCGGGTCCGTCGGGATCGGGCACCAGCGCGCACGGACCCGGGCGGGCCATGTCGATGAGCGCATCCGAGGGCAGCGCGGGCAGCACGCCGGCCGGCGGCCCGGCCCGGCCCTCGCTGTGCTCCGCCAGGGCCACCGCGGCTACCTTGCGGGGCAGCGGCCACCCCGCCGCCCGGGCGCGATCGGCGATCGCCTGCCGGGACACCGGCGGGTCGGCGACGAGCAGGTCGAGCAGCCGCCGCCGGCGGCGCTCCATTTCACCACCGGCCTCGGCGCTCGCCTGGGCGAAGCCCTCGGCGCAGGCGGCGGCCAGTTCGTCGAGGTACAGGAAGATGGCCTCACCGATCCGGGCGAGCACGTCGGTGTCGAGGCGGCCGCGCCCGGCGGCCAGGTACAGCCTGCGCCAGGCGACACGGGCACCGAGTCGCAGCGCCGTCTGGAGCGGCTCGAGGCTGCGTCCTTCGGCCGCCTCGATGCGGCCGATGTCGCCGAACAGTTGCGCCGTCCCTTCGCGCGGCGTCGCGGGATCGGCGATCTGCTGCGCGAACTGATGCAGCGCATGGCGGACCGCCCGGCGGACTGCGGTGTTGTAGGAGTCATCGTTCGGCCGCGCGTACTCCGGTACCTCCCGCTGGATCGCGCCGATCACTTCCTCGGCCGCGAGGTCCAGTTCGGGGAGCATGAACTCGGCTGCCTCAGCTGGTACGACGGGCCACGCAACCGCCGGATCGCTCGGTCTCACGCGCTGCCTCACCATCCTGGGTCCGGCGACGTCAGCCACTGGCTGCCCGCATCGTAGCCCGATGGGCCCCGAATCTGCACGGGCCGGATTGTCCGGATGTCACAAAGCGGCGGCCGTTCACGCTGACTTTGGTGAGCAGAACCTGCGGGCCGCCGGATGTCTAATTTCCGGTGTATTCGCATCGGGGGATCGGAATCCCTTCGCCAATGGAGGCGCTGATGCCGCATCACCGGATTCTCCGCACAATGGCCGCGCTCGCCTGCGCGTCCAGCATGGTCGCCCTGATCACCGGGCTCTCCGCGACTGCCGCGTCCGCGTCCGCC
>CAYPQM010000029.1:41155-43191 GCA_964412845.1 uncultured Streptosporangiaceae bacterium | reverse complement strand
GCGTCCGCCGCCGCGTCCGCCCCGGCGTCCGCCGCCGCCGCCGCGTCCAGCAAGCTGCCGGTCGACTACGACTTCGCCCTCGGCGCCGCGACCACCTTCAACTCGCCGGCCACGCCTCCGCCCGGGGCCAACAACTTCTCCTGCCAGCCCAGCGCCACCCATCCGTACCCGGTTGTCCTGGTGCACGGGACGCTCGCCAACATGGACGACAACTGGCAGGCGGCGTCCCCGATCCTGGTCAACCACGGCTACTGCGTCTTCGCGTTCAACTACGGCGGCAGTTCCGCCACCGCTGACTTCCAGGGCACCGGGGACATCGCCGCGTCCGCCCGGCAGCTTGCGGCCTTCGTGACCACGGTGCTCGCCGCGACCGGCGCGGCCAAGGTCGACATCGTGGGCCATTCGCAAGGCGGGATGATGCCCCGCTACTACATCAACAATCTCGGCGGCGCCGCCGCGGTCGATAAGCTCATCGCGCTGGCGCCGTCCAATTACGGCACCACGCTGGACGGGCTGACCGCCCTCGGCCGGCAACTCAGCATCCTGGTGCCGATCAACAGCCTGCTGAGCACGCAGTGCGTCGCCTGCGTGCAGCAGGAAGTGGGTTCCTCGTTCCTGACCAGCCTTAACGCAAAGCCCACCGCATCTGCCGTTCAATACACCGTCATCGAGAGCATGGACGACGAAGTGGTAACGCCGTACACCAACGCGTTCCTGCCGGCGGCGTCGAACGTCACCAACATCACCGTCAACCGCCAGTGCGTGCTGGACGCCAGCGATCATCTCGAAATCGCCAGTGACCCGATCGCCATGGCCGACATGCTCAACGCCCTTGACCCGGCCCAGCCAGTCAAGGTCCCGTGCCTGGTCGTCCTCCCGGTCACCGGCCCCGTAGGCATCGTCCCCTCCTTCTGAGCCCGCCTTCTAAGCCCCCCTTCTAAGCCCGGCAAGCGGGCCGGGCGAGTGCGGGCAGCGCGTCAAAGCGCCGAAGGCGCAGCGCAGCCCGCACCCGCCCGGCCCGCGCCCTGCCTATATCCAGGAATGGCGACCGAAGGCCTGCCGGACGAGGACCTTTGCCACGGGCTCCGGGCCTCGCCGACCGCGACCATTGGAGAGTACGCACAGCCCGCAAGGGCACCCGGCAAGGCCCGCAAGGGCAGAAAGGGGCAGGCATCATGGCTGTGCATCATGGGCTCCATGTGGGCGGAATGTTGCACCGGCCGTCACGCGTGGCGGCCGAATCCCGGACCAGTGCGGTGGCTAAGGTGACCGCGCTTCAGGCTTCCATCGCAGCACTCCGGATAGGGACCGGCTTCGCGTTCTTGTGGGCCTTCCTGGACAAGACATTCGGCTGGCACTACTCGACCCTGCCGAGCAACGCGTGGATCCACGGCGGGTCCCCGACCAAGGGATTCCTGGCCAGCGTCAACGCGGGCCCGTTCACCTCGATGTTCCACAGCTGGGCGGGCCAGGGCTGGGCTAACTGGCTGTTCATGCTCGCCCTGCTCGGCATCGGGCTCGCGCTGATCCTCGGCGTCGGCCTGCGGGTCGCCGCGGTCGCCGGGGTCCTGCTGGTGGCGCTGATGTGGGCGGCTGTCTGGCCGCTGGCGCAGCACACGACCGGCGGGGCGCTGACCGGTTCGGTCAACCCGCTGGTGGACGAGCACGTGATGGACGCGCTGGCGCTGATCGTGGTGGGAGTCGCCGGCACAGCCAGCCGGCTGGGTCTCGGCGCCCTCTGGGCGAAGCTGCCGTTCGTCGAGCGTCACCGGGCGCTCCTCTAGCCGCCCAGGCGTCGAGGCATCGCCCCCCCGCACAAACCGCTGGCAGGACCGGACCAAGCTCCCGGCCCTGCCAGCTTCCGCTGTCCCGACCCGCTGTGCCAACCACCACCCCTCCAGCGGGTCCGGGCCTGGCAGCCAATGCCATCAAGCGGGGCCGGGCGGGGGGGGGGGCCCCCGCCCACCCCCCCCCCCCCCGCGCCGCCCCCCCCCCCCCCCCCCCCCCCCCCCCCCAAAAAAAACAAGCCCCAGAAC
>CAYPQM010000029.1:32945-41145 GCA_964412845.1 uncultured Streptosporangiaceae bacterium | reverse complement strand
GCAGCCAAGGCCATCAAGCGGGGCCTGGCGGGTGCGGGCAGCGCGTACCCGCGCCGCCGGCGCAGCGCAGCCCGCACCCGCCCGACCCCGCGACCACGACTACTAGACTCTGCCCATGTCCCGGCCCCGCGCGTTCTCCGGCATCCAGCCGACCGCCGACTCGTTCCATCTCGGCAACTACCTCGGCGCGGTGCGCCAGTGGGTGGCGCTGCAGGACACGCACGACGCGTTCTACTGCGTGGTGGACCTGCACGCGATCACCCTCCCGCAGGATCCGGCCCTGCTGCGGCAGCGGACCAGGGTCGCCGCGGCCCAGTTGTTCGCGGCCGGGCTTGACCCGGACCGGTGCACCGTGTTCATCCAGAGCCATGTGCCCGAGCACGCCGAACTGGCCTGGGTGCTGGGCTGCCTGACCGGGTTCGGCGAGGCCAGCCGGATGACCCAGTTCAAGGACAAGGCAGCCAAGGGCGGCGCGCAGCAGGCGAGCCTGGGCCTGTTCAGTTACCCGGTCTTGCAGGCCGCCGACATCCTGCTGTACCAGACCGAGCAGGTACCGGTGGGTGAGGACCAGCGCCAGCATCTTGAGCTCAGCCGGGACCTGGCCATCCGGTTCAACCACCGGTACGGCCCGACTTTCGCGGTGCCCGCCGCCTACATCCTGGGCGGGGTGGCCAAGATCAATGACCTGCAGGATCCGACGGCGAAGATGAGCAAGTCCGCGTCCTCGGTGGCCGGCATCATCGACGTGCTCGACGAGCCCGGCGCGGTCCGCAAGAAAATCGCGCGGGCGGTGACCGACCTGGGCGGCGAGATCCGGGTGGACGACGCCGAGAAGCCGGGGGTCAGCAACCTGCTGCGGATCTATTCCGCGCTCAGCGGCGAGGAGATCGCCGGCCTGGCGGCCAGGTACGCGGGCGCGGGCTACGGCACGTTCAAGAAGGACCTGGCCGAGGTGGTCGTGGCGGCTCTGGCCCCGATCCGGGAGCGGGCCGAGAAGATGCTCGCCGACGAGGCTGAGCTGGACCGGATGCTCGCGCACGGGGCGGCGAAGGCGCGCCCGGTGGCCCGGCAGACCATGGCGGCGGTCAGGGAGCAGATCGGCTTCCTCCCCGCCGGCCCCGCCGGGTGACCACGGCGAACGAGCCAACCACCAGAGCGCCCAGCAGCACGGAGCCTACCGCGGCGGCGACCGGCACAGTCGGGCTCGGTGGCTGACCGCGGGCGATCTGCTGCGCGGGTGGCTGGTGCTGCGCCCCGGCGGGCTGGGGCCCCGGCTGCGGCGTCGCGCTGCGGGCCGGCCGCGGGCGGACCAGGGTGCCGACCGGCGTGACCTTGCCGTCCATGGCGAAACCCCAGTTCAGCAGGCGGGCCGCGTAGGTCATCTCGGTCTGCGGCCGGCAATGCAGGATTGTCACGATGAGCGTCACGCCGTGCCGCCGGGCCAGGCCGATATAGGTGGCGCGGGCCGGGGTGGTCCAGCCGATCTTGCCGCCGAGGTCGCCGGGGTAGTCGGTGAGCAGGGTGTTCTGGTTGTACAGGGTGACCGTGTGGTGCCGCCGGAGCCGGAACCGGGTGGTGAGCAGTTTCTCGTCCTGCATGAACGTGGGCAGCGTGAGCGCCTGCCGCGCGAACAGCGCCTCGTCGTAGGCGGACACGTGCTGGCCGGCCGCATCCAGGCCGTTGGGCTGCTTGGCCACGGTGTCGTCCGCCCCGAGGCGCTGGGCCTCCGCGTTCATCATGGCCACGCCCTTCGCGAACGACCCGGTCGCCTGGGCGAGGGAGATGGCCGCGTCATTGGCGGAGATGAGCAGCAACGCCTTGAACAGGTCGGAGACCGCGTACCGGTGCCCGGCGACCAGCCCGACCTTGCTCGGCTCGATGTCGGCGGCCTGGCGCGAGGCGACCACGGTGGCGTCCGGCTGGAGCACGGGCATCAGGGCATCCACGGTCAGCACCTTCAGCGTGCTGGCCGGCGCGAACCAGCCGTGCGGGTCCTTGGCCGCGAGCACCTGCCCGGTGCCCGCGTCGGCGATGACATAGGCGGAGGCGGCCACGGCGGGCAGCCGCCGGGCCCCGCTGGCGGGGTAGTTGACGATCACGCCCCGGCCCCCGAGCTGGTCGCCGCCGACCACCGCCGTCGTCCCGCCCGGTATGTCGGCCAGCGCGGGTGCTGCGCTGGCCGATGCCACGACGAGGCCGCTGACCAGGCAGGCGAGCATCCCGGCGGAACCACGCCGGCGGCGCGCTGGGTACCTGATCAGCGGCTTTTTCACAACCAGCAGTCAACCACTAGTGACTTGTGGTAATCAGCGCGGCCTGCCTTGTGGCCACCGGGTTCGGCTAGGCTGCCCGGCATCTACGACCTACCCTTGGGTAATGGGACGCGAGTCGGAATCAGGGTTGCCAGTCGAACCGGTGTACGGCCCGGGCCAGCCGGCGGGCTTTGACCCGCAGCAGCAGCTCGGCCCGCCCGGTGCGTACCCGTTCACCCGCGGTGTCTACCCCGCGATGTACACGGCCAAGCCATGGACTATGCGGCAATATGCCGGATTCGCCACCGCCGCCGAGTCGAACGAGCGCTACCACCAGCTGATCAGGGCCGGTACCACGGGCCTGTCCGTCGCGTTTGACCTGCCCACCCAGATGGGTTACGACTCCGACGCACCGGCCGCCCGCGGCGAGGTCGGCAAGGTGGGCGTGGCCATCGATTCGATCGACGACATGCGCATCCTGCTGGACGGGATCCCGCTTGACGCGGTGTCCACTTCGATGACGATCAACGCGCCCGCGGCGCTGCTGCTACTGCTCTACCAGCTGGTGGCCGAGGAACAGGGCGTGCCCGCCGGCGCGCTCACCGGCACCATCCAGAACGACATCCTCAAGGAGTACATCGCCCGCGGCACCTACATCTACCCGCCGCAGCCCTCGCTCCGGCTGGTGGCGGACAGCTTCGCCTACTGCCGGGAGGAGATGCCGCGCTGGAACACGATCTCCATCTCCGGCTACCACATGGCCGAGGCGGGGGCCACCCCGGTGCAGGAGGTCGCGTTCACGCTGGCCAACGCGAAGGAGTATGTGCGGGCCGCGATCCGCTCCGGGCTGGCGGTGGACGAGTTCGCCCCGCGGCTGTCGTTCTTCTTCGTGGCCCGGACAACCCTGCTGGAAGAGATCGCGAAGTTCCGCGCCGCCCGCCGCCTCTGGGCCCAGATCATGCGTGACGAATTCTCGGCCGCTGATCCCCGCTCGCAGATGCTGCGGTTCCATACGCAGACCGCCGGGGTCCAGCTCACCGCGCAGCAGCCCGAGGTGAACATGGCCCGGGTGACGATCCAGGCCCTGGCGGCGGTGCTCGGCGGCACTCAGTCGCTGCACACGAACTCCTACGACGAGGCCATCGCCCTGCCCAGCCAGAAGGCGGCGACGCTGGCGGTGCGGACCCAGCAGGTCCTGGCGCACGAAACCGACGTGACGCTCACCGTGGACCCGTTCGCCGGGTCGTATGCGATGGAGTCGATGACCGACGACCTGGCGGACGCGGCGGACCAGCTGATCAAGCGGGTCGAAGATCTCGGCGGCGCCGTCGCGGCCATCGAGCAGGGCTTCCAGAAGGCTGAGATCGAGCGGTCGGCCTATCAGGTCACCAGGCAGATCGACGCGGGGGAGCGAGTCGTGGTCGGGGTGAACAAGTTCACCATCGATGGCGAAGAGCCTTACCAGCCGGTGCGGGTAAACGCCTCGATCGAGCAGGAGCAGGGCCGCCGGCTCGCGGTGCTGCGCGGCAGCCGGGACAGCCGTGAGATCGAGCGCAGGATCGACGACGTGCGGAAGGCCGCCGCGGGAAGCCAGAACATGCTCTACCCACTGCGTGAGGCACTGCGCGCCAAGGCCACGGTCGGAGAGGTGTGTGACGCGCTGCGTGATGTATGGGGTGTGTACCGGCCACCCAATGTGTACTGAAAACGGTCATTTATTGGCTAATGAACACGAACACGGCCCCGTGATACATCGCATTGCATTCTGGCGATTACCCATGGAGGTCGGTGTGGTGAGAATCGGGTGGAAGCCGTCTCATGGCGCAACGCTTGGCATCGAGTGGGAGTTGCAGCTCATCGATTCCGCCAGCAGGCTGTTGCGCCAGGATGCGCCCGAGGTCATCGCGGCGCTTGTTCGTGCTGGTGGGGGGATTGCGGAGGCCAGGATCCACCACGAGCTGATGCAGTCCACGGTGGAGATCGTCACCGGGATCTGCAGTACGGTGCCCGAGGCAAAGAGGGACCTTGCCTCGACAATCGCTCAACTTCAGCGGATCACGGATATGCGCGGTACGATACTGACCTGCGCCGGAACACATCCCGTCAGTGACTGGCGGGATGCAAAGATGGTGCCCATTCAGCGCTATGCCGAACTCGTCGAGCAGATGCAGTGGCTTGCCCGCAGGGTCCAGACCTTTGGTGTTCATGTCCATGTGGGCCTTCGTGACAGGAGCAAGGCGATTCCCATCGTCAATGCTCTGGCCGTGTATCTGCCGCATTTCCTGGCGCTGACCGCGTCGAGCCCGTTCTGGAGCGGGTACGACACGGGGCTCGCTTCGAGCAGGGCGGTCATCTTCGGGGGGCTGCCGACTGCGGGACCGCCGCATTTGCTTGCGGACTGGAGTGAGTTCGAGGAGTACATGGACACGCTGCTCCGCGCCGGAACCATCCGGAGCATCAAGGAAGTGTGGTGGGACATCCGTCCGCACCCTGACTTCGGCACGGTGGAGATCCGCATGTTCGACGGTGTCCCGACGCTGCACGAGGTCGGGATGGTTGCAGCTCTGTCGCAGAGCCTGGTGCAGCTGTTCGACAGCCGGCTGGACCGCGGTGACCCGCTGCCGATCCAGCCATCCTGGGTGGTGCGTGACAACAAGTGGCGAGCCACCAGGTACGGACTGGATGCTGCCGTGATCACCGATTCCTCGGGATCCACCGCGCCGCTCCGTGACGAGCTGCATGAGCTGCTCACGGAACTCAGGCCGGTGGCTGACCGGCTCGGCTGCGCGGCCGAGCTGGACGTGGTGTCGGAGGTGCTGGACCGTGGTGCCTCCTATGCGCGCCAGCGCGCGGTCGTGGCGGCCGGCGGTGGCCTGACCGACGTGGTGGATGCGCTGGTGACGGAGTTCGCCGAGGATCGCTTCGTCGGCCCTGGGGAGGCTTCGCATGCCGCACCATGACATGCCGGGGGAACTCGATGAGTTCCTGGCCGGGCACGAGGCCGAGCTCATTGAGTTCCGCCGGGACCTGCATGCGCACCCGGAGCTTGGCTATCACGAGCACCGGACGACGCGCCGGGTGGCGCTCCGGCTGGCCGCGGCGGGCCTGCGCCCGGTGATCCTGCCCAAGGGGACCGGAATGCTGGTGGATATCGGCACCGAGTCCAACGGCCCGCTGGTGGCACTGCGCGCCGACCTCGACGCGCTGCCGATCTCGGACGAGAAGCAGGTGCCGTACCGGTCCACCGTGCCGAACGTCTGCCATGCGTGCGGGCACGACGTGCACACGACGGTCGCCCTCGGAGCCGGGCTGTTCCTGGCCCGGCAGGCGGCGGCCGGGCGGCTGCACGGCCGGGTCCGGCTGATCTTCCAGCCCGCCGAGGAGGTGCCGGGAGGCGCTCTCGACGTGCTGGCGGCGGGGGGCATCGCCTCGGCGGACCGGATTTTCGCCCTGCACTGCGATCCGCGGCTGGACGTCGGGAAGGTGGGCACCAGGACCGGCCCGATCACGGCGGCCTGCGACAAGATCACCGTGCGGGTCACCGGCCCCGGCGGTCACACCGCGCGGCCGCACCTCACGGCGGACCTGGTGTACGCGCTCGGCAAGATCGTGACCGAACTGCCCGCGGCGCTGTCCCGCCGGGTAGATCCGCGGTCCAGCCTGAGCCTGGTCTGGGGCCGGGTCAGCGCGGGCACGGCGGCCAACGCCATCCCGGACGACGGGATTGCCGAGGGGACCGTGCGCTGCCTCGACGATGCGGCCTGGCACGAGGCACCGGACCTGCTCAAGGCGCTGATCGAGTCGGTGGCCAGCGCCTATGGGGTCATCGCGGACCTCAATTACCAGCGGAACGTGCCGCCCACGGTCAACGAGCCGGTCAGCACCGCGATGCTCGCCGGCGCGGCCAAAGAGGTGCTCGGCGCCGATGCGGTCGTGCCGACTCCGCAGAGCATGGGCGGTGAGGATTTCGCCTGGTACCTGGAGTCGATTCCCGGCTCACTGGCCCGGCTCGGCACCCGCCGCCCCGGGTCAACTGAGGATGTCGATATCCACCAGGCCGCGTTCGACGTCGACGAGCGCGCCATCGGGATCGGAGTGAGGGTGATGGCGGCCGCCGCTCTCACCGCCACCCGCGGCAGCCAGGTCGCCCCGGAGCCACTCCAAGACAGCGCCCGCGCCTAGCGTCACCTGTCCACGGCTGCGAGCGACACCGGAGCCACCCGGGTGTAATTGGATTGCTGCCGCCAGCCGGCCGCCGTACCGTCCAGGCCATGCCTCGTGTGCCATGGGTGGACCTGCCGGCCAGCGTGCGGGACTGGGCGGAGCGCTCGCTCGGGTCGCCGGTGGCCGCGGCGGCCAGCCAGCCGGGCGGCTTCTCTCCCGGCGCGGCCTGCCGCCTGCGGCTCGCGGACGGCCGCCGGGCCTTTCTCAAGGCCGTCTCCGCGTCGGCCAACCCGCACTCCCCGGGAATGCACCGCCGCGAGGGGGCGGTGGCCGCGGCGCTGCCGCCGGATGTTCCCGCGCCCGCTCTGCTGGGGCAGTACGACGACGGCGAGTGGGTCGCCCTGCTGTTCGCTGACGTCGATGGCGTGCCGCCCGCGGAGCCGTGGCAGCTCCCGCAACTCGGCCAGGTGCTCGACGCCATGGCTGAGTTGCACCGGGTATGCACGCCATCCCCGGTCGAGAGGGTACCCAGCGTCGCCGATTACCTGGCGGAGGACTTGAGCGGCTGGCGTAAATTCGCCGCGCTCGGCCCCGCCAGCCCGCAGCCCGACGGTCCCGCCGACCCTCACCGGGACGGTCCCGCCGGCTCGTACCAGGACGGTCACGGCGGCCCGCACCAGGACCGGCCCGCCGGCCTGCATCCAGACCTGCTCGCGGGGCTGGATGGCTGGTCGGCGCGGCACCTGGACCGGCTGGCCGAGCTGGAATCCCGGTGGCCGGCCGCGGCGGCCGGGACCACCCTGCTGCACAGCGACGTGCGGGCCGACAACATGCTGATCACCGACGAGGGCGTGGTGTTCGTGGACTGGCCGCACGCGTGCCTGGGAGTGCCCTGGTTCGACGTGGTGGCGTTCGCTCCGAGCGTGGCCATGCAGGGCGGCCCTGACCCGGAATGGGTCCTGCGGCACGCCGGGTCGGCCGACGGTGCCGACCCGGACGCGGTCACGGCGGTCGTCGCCGCAGTGGCCGGGTACTTCACCCGGCAGGCCCTGCTGCCGGATCCGCCGGGCCTGCCCACTGTCCGGGCGTTCCAGGCCGCGCAGGGCGAACCAGCCCGCGCCTGGCTGCGGCGCCGGACCGGCTGGCGGTAGGGCACACGACGGCCAGATAGTCCTACAGTGGGCGACGTGACCGACCGGCAGGTGTTCCGCAGCGCGGGGTCGGTGGTGCTCTGGTGGGCTTGGCTGGTGTTCGCGGCCGCCAGCCTGGTGGCCCTGGCAGTCACCGGCCGGGGCCACTCCTCCGCCGTCACGGCGGCCGCGCTGATCGCTGTCACCGGCCTGGCGTACGGGTGTGCCCTGCGGCCCCGGATCGTGGCCGACGAGACCGGCATCAGCGTGCTGAACCCGGTCCGCGACCATGTCGTGCCCTGGGCGGCAGTGACCAAGGTAGACCTGGTCAACGCGGTCCGGGTGCACTGCGCGGCAGCGCCGGGCGCGCCGCGCGGCCAGGTCATCTACAGCTGGGCGGTGCAGTCGTCCGGACGTGCCATGCTGAAAAGCGAGTCCCGCGCCCGGCGGGCGGCGCGGCGGACCGCGCACCGGCCCGCTGGCTATGGGCGCCTGCCGCCGGAGGCGCGGCAGGTCCTGGAGCAGTCCGCAGCGGAGCTCATCGCCCAGCAACTCGATGAGCGGGCGACCCGCAGCCGGGCGAATGCCACATCCGGGGCGTGCTCCGGCCAGCCGACCACGGGCCAGCCGACCACGGGCCAGCCGACCACGGGC
>CAYPQM010000029.1:30085-32845 GCA_964412845.1 uncultured Streptosporangiaceae bacterium | reverse complement strand
GTGCTCCGGCCAGCCGACCACGGGCCAGCCGACCACGGGCCAGCCGACCACGGGCTGGGCTTGGCCGCCGATAGCCGCGATGGCGCTTCCGGTACTGGCGCTGATCATTGTCGCGCTGGCCTGACTTGCCTCAGGCGCAGGGACGGGTCCGGATCGCGTCGACGTAGTCCTTGGGCGCCCCGGCCTTTTCCGCGGAGTCGGCCACGATGCCCACGTATCGCGCCGACGGCAGGCCGCCTTCGTAGGCGTTGAGCACATACAGCCAGGCGACCGCGTCGCCGTCAACGGTCTCGACCCGCACCCTGACCTTCCGGGAATAGCCGAGGGTCACGCCGTCCCAGGTATCGAGGGAGCGCTCGTCGAGATCCGATAGTTCGTAGAGCACCACGAAAACCCGTTCGGCGGCATCCTCGACGACCGTGGCCAGGGCGCCTTCCCAGCCCAGGTCTTCGCCGCCGAACGTCAGCCGCCAGCCCTCCAGCCAGCCGGTGCCGTGCAGCGGCGAGTGCGGGCAGCGCTCGGCCATCTGCGCCGGGTCCATGTTGCTGCCGTAGGCCGCGTAGAACTCCACAGCTGACTAGCGTACGGTGCGGCTGCCGCGGACGCGTGGATCTCTGGTCACCAGGAGGGCGCCGAGAGCCGCGCGGCGCCATGCGACAGAATGAGGCACCGTGAGCCAGCCGCGCGCGTCCATTGCGATCATCGGGGGCGGACCAGGGGGATATGAGGCTGCCCTGGTCGCCGCGCAACTCGGTGCGCAGGTCACCGTGGTGGACTCCGACGGCCTCGGCGGCGCCTGCGTGCTGACCGACTGCGTGCCGTCCAAGACTCTCATCGCGACCTCGGGCACCATGTCCACGCTGGACGGCTCCGCGGACCTCGGCATCCGCCTCGGCAGCGACGAGCCGTCCGGCCGGGGCCAGCCGGGCTGGGCCGGGCGGCAGGGGCGGTTCAGCGTGGATGCCCCCCGGCTCTATGCCCGGGTCAAGGCGCTGGCCCGGGCGCAATCCGCCGACGTGGCCCTCCGGCTGGCGGCCGAGGGTGTCGAGGTCATCACCGGCCGGGGCACGCTGGCCGGCCCGCACGTCGTCCTGGCCGGCGGCCGTGAGATCAGCGCGGATGCGGTGCTGATCGCGACCGGGGCGCTGCCCCGGGTGCTGCCCGGCGCGGAGCCGGATGGTGAGCGCATCTTGACCTGGCGGCAGCTGTATGACCTCGCCGAACTTCCGGCCGAGCTGATCGTGGTCGGCTCCGGGGTGACCGGCGCCGAGTTCGCCAGCGCCTACCAGGCGCTCGGCTCGCAGGTCACGCTGGTCTCGTCACGCAATCGGGTGCTGCCGCAGGAGGACGCTGACGCGGCGGCCGTGGTGGAGGACGTGTTCCGGCGGCGGGGGATGACGGTGCTCGGCCGGTCGCGGGCCAGCGCGGTCAAGCGCGTCGGTGACCGGGTCGTCGTCATCCTGGAGGACGGCCGGACCGTGCACGGCTCGCACTGCCTGCTCACCGTGGGCATGGTGCCCGCGACCCGGGGCCTGGGCCTGGCCGACGCCGGCGTCGCGGTCGATGACCAGGGATTCGTCCAGGTGGATCGGGTGTCGAGGACCACCGCACCCGGCGTGTACGCGGCAGGTGACTGCACCGGCGTGCTGATGCTCGCCTCCGTGGCCGCCATGCAGGGCCGGATCGCCATGTGGCACACGCTCGGCGAGGCGGTCCAGCCGATCAGGCTGGGCCACGTCGCCGCGACCATCTTTACCGACCCGGAAATCGCCACGGTCGGCGTGACGGCTGCCGCGGTAGAGGCCGGCGAACCGGACGCCATGGTGGTGAAGCTGCCGCTGGCCACCAACGCGCGCGCGAAGATGCAGGGTTTCCGCGACGGGTTCGTCAAGCTGTTCGCCCGGCGGGGAACCGGGATCGTGCTGGGCGGGGTCGTGGTCGCGCCACGCGCCAGCGAGCTGATCCTGGGGGTGTCACTCGCGGTGGAGCAGTCGCTGACCGTCGACCAGATGGCCCATACCTTCGCTGTCTACCCGTCCCTGTCCGGCAGCCTGACCGAGGCGGCCCGCCGGCTTATGCGCCCCTCCGACGTTCGCTGAGCCGGGTTCCAAGATCACGCCAGGCCTCTTTGATCATGGCCCAGCTCCGGGTTCCAAGATCGCGGCACGCTGTCAGTGACGGCGGCTGAGCATGTGCCGTGATCCTGCGAGGGGCGGCCTGAGGGCGGCTGCTTACACGTGTAGGCGAGCACGGGCGGTGGTCCAGTTGACTGCGATGGCGGTCCGTGCCGCCTTGAGCGTCACCTTGTGACTGCATACCGCACGCTTGAGCGCGTTCTCCACCGCATCCTTCGGGTTGGGGATCTTGCCCGCGTCATACTCCGGCCACAGGTTCTTGATCGACCTGGGTGACCCGCCGAGTTCCAGCGGGATCAGGTGATCCTCCTCGTAGTGGCTGACGCTTTTGTCGGTGTAGTGGTACTCCGCGATCTGCGAGATCTTGAGCGGCTCGGTGTAGGACTCGGGCGGGCGGACCGTGGCGGTCCAGCCGCTCTTGCAGATCGTTTTGCCGAGGGTGGCCTGCGTCACCACGGAGTACGTGGCACCGGGGGTGCACTTGCGGTCGGGCAGTGCCTTGGCCGCGACGTGCCCGTTGATCGCGTGGCAGGACACGGTCGCCGCCGACGCGGTGGCCGCCCCGCCGGCCGAGAGCCCCAGGACAGTGAGCGCGGCCGCTCCTGCTACTGCGAGATAACGCTTC
>CAYPQM010000029.1:24657-29985 GCA_964412845.1 uncultured Streptosporangiaceae bacterium | reverse complement strand
TTCTCCCGAACTGTGTCCCCCAGGTCAGAGCGCTGTTGCTCGTTATGACCGGCACGAAATACCTTATTCAGGAAATGCTGGCCAGCATTAGTGCGAGGGGCGGCCGAGGTCGGGGTCCTTGGGCACGGGCAGGCCGTGCTGGCGGAGCCGGGCGGCCCGGATGTCATCCGCATAGGCGGCCACGGTGAAAATGCTGCCGCACAGGATGAGCGCCACCATCGTCAGGCTCACCCATAGCGGCGCGGGCAGCACCAGGGCCAGCACGATCACCAGGACGGCACAGACCGGCACGATGACCGCCAGGTGCCGGAGCACGGTCCGGCCCCGCCAGCCCGCGTCGGTCAGCTCGTGCCGCACCCAGTGCACGCTCCCGGGCGGGAGCCGGAACCCGAACGCGAACCGCAGCCAGCCGCCCGGGCCCGGGTCGCCAGGCAGGCGACTCACGGCGCGCTCCCAGCGCGCGCGCGGACGTGACGCATCGCCTCAGTCTTTCAGCCGGCAGACGACCTCACCGGCGGTCACCGTCTGGCCGATCTCCACGGCCAGCCCGGTCACCGTCCCGTCCTTGTGCGCGGTGAGCGGCTGCTCCATCTTCATCGCTTCCAGCACTACGACGGTGTCGCCCGCCGCCACCCGTTCCCCTTCGCCCGCGACGATCTTGATGATCGTTCCCTGCATGGGGCTGGCCAGCTCATCCCCGTTGGCTCCGCCCGCCGCGGATCTGTTCCCCCGGCCCGCCGCCGAGCCGCCTCGGCCCGCCCGCTGCGCACGCCCGGCCGGCTGCCCCCGGCCGGCCGTCAGCAGCCCGCCGGGCAGCACCACCTCAAGTCGTTTCCCGCCCACCTCCACGGTGATCCGCTCGCGGGACAGCGGTTCGATGTCCTGCTGGGCGGCCGAGCCGGACGGGGACGGCAGTTGCCCACTGAATTCCGTTTCGATCCAAAGGGTGTGAATTGTGAAGGGCTCAGCGGTGAACGCTGGATCGCGGACTACGGCGCGGTGGAACGGGAGCACTGTGGGCATGCCGCCGACCACGAACTCATCGAGCGCGCGGCGGGCCCGCTCCAGGGCCTGCTGGCGGCTGGATCCGGTGACGATCAGCTTGGCGATGAGCGAGTCGAACGCCTGCGGGACGGTCATCCCGCGCGCGTAGCCAGCGTCGACCCGCACGCCGGGGCCGGACGGCAGGCTCCACTCCGCGATGGTGCCCGGGGCGGGCAGGAAGTTCCGCGCCGGGTCCTCCGCGTTGATCCGGAATTCGATCGAATGCCCGCGGTGCGGCGGGTCGTCGTAGCCCAGGGCCTGCCCGTCGGCGATCCGGAACATCTCGCGGACCAGGTCGATGCCGGTGACCTCCTCCGACACCGGGTGCTCCACCTGGAGTCGGGTGTTGACCTCCAGGAACGACACCATCCCGTCCTGCCCGATGAGGAACTCGCAGGTGCCCGCGCCCACATAACCGGCCTCAAGCAGAATTGCCTTCGACGCGTGATAGAGCAACGCGGCCTGCTCGCCGGCCAGGAACGGGGCAGGAGCCTCCTCGACGAGTTTCTGGTGCCGGCGCTGCAGCGTGCAGTCACGGGTGGAGACCACCACGACATTCCCATGGGCGTCAGCCAGGCACTGAGTCTCCACGTGCCGCGGGCGTTCCAGGTAGCGCTCCACGAAGCACTCGCCGCGGCCGAACGCCGCGACGGCCTCCCGTACCGCGGATTCGTACTGATCGCCGATCTCCCCGGGGGTCCTGGCCACCTTCAGGCCCCGGCCGCCACCGCCGAACGCGGCCTTGATCGCGATCGGCAGGCCATGGCGGGCGGCGAACGCGTCGACCTCGTCCGGGCCGCTGACCGGCCCGTCGGTGCCTGGTGCCAGGGGTGCTCCCACTGCGCTCGCGATATGCCGGGCGCGGACCTTGTCGCCGAGGGCCTCGATCGCCGACGGCGGCGGGCCGATCCAGGTCAGCCCCGCGTCGATGACCGCGCGGGCGAAGTCCGCGTTTTCGGCCAGGAATCCGTATCCCGGATGCACCGCGTCGGCCCCGGCGTCGGCGGCCGCCTTGAGGAGCTTCTCGATGCTGAGGTAGCTGTCAGCGGCGCTCTGGCCGCCCAGCGCGTACGCCTCGTCGGACATCGAGACGTGCAGCGCGTCGAAGTCTTGCTCCGCATACACGGCCACACTGGCCAGCCCGGCGTCCCGGCAGGCTCGCGCGATGCGAACAGCGATCTCGCCACGGTTCGCGATGAGCACCTTGCGCACGAAACCGACTCCTCTCGACTGCCGAGGAGTCTAGGTCAGCATGCGGCAGAATGCCCGCCCCGGCCTGGCGAATAGCTGGCCCGGCTGCCGCGCCGATGTCGCGCGGCCGCCCGGGCCTGGGGCAGGCTACCCGACCCCGGGGCTGGGCCCCCGCCGGGTGGCGGGAAGCTGTGGCGGCTGGTTGGTCCACCCACCACTGAGGAAAGCCTGCTACCCCCAGGTCTCCCCCGGCTGGTAGGGGAGGATGCTCTGGGCAGTCGTCCCGCTGGCCGGTCCCTGGACAATCTGCTCGAAAGCGAGCGGTGCACCAGTCTTCGTGTTGATCACGAGCAGGTTCTCCCCGGTGAACCGGATGACGCCGTAGCCGGCCTGCGGAAACCCCGCCGGTTTCCTAGCTGCCCGGCGCGCCTTCATGGTGCAGCAGCCACTCTTTGCGTGACAGGCCGTAGTAGTAGCCGCCGAGGCTGCCGTCGCCGCGCAGCACCCGGTGACAGGGAACCACCGGGGCGATCAGGTTGGCCGCGCACGCGGCGCCTGCCGCGCGGGGGGCATCTGGCCGGCCCGCCTGCCGCGCGAGGTCGGCGTAGCTGACCGTGGTTCCGGCCGGCACCGCCCGCAGCGCGGCATAGAACTGCTGCCTGATCGGCGTCCCCGGCTGGCGCACCGGGATCGCGTCGGGCGCCCCGAGGTCCCCGCCGAAGTAGTCGCGGACCGGCTTGACCAGCCAGGGCAGGTCATCCGGCCGCGTCACGGCGAGGCTGAGCGCGCGCAGCGACGGGTGCAGCCGGACGTGCAGTTGCGCCGGATCGTCGGTGAACCCGCCGCCCACCAGGACGCCGTCATGGGCTAGCAGGCTCAGCGGCCCGATCGGCGTATCGAGGACCGTGACCGCGATCGCGTCGTCAGCATGCATCGTTGCTCCTTCGCAGCATTGAAACGTCCTTAAATTGGCCCCACGGCGGCCGGCGGCCCGTGCCGCTATCTGCCCCCTGGGCCGGCCAGCAGCACTCGGCCGCCCGCGTCGGCCCGGCCTGGGGCCGACGGTTCTGGGTTGGCCGGTTCTGGGTTGGCTGCGGCCCACGTCCACAGGTGGAGGGCGGCGTACGCCCGCCACGGGCGCCACTGGGCGGCACGGGCCGGCGGGCAGCCGAGGCCGTCGAGCGCGCGGCGCAGGCCCAGGTCGGTCGCCGGGTACGCGTCGGGGTCATGCACCGCGCGCATCAGGATGTAGGCGACAGTCCAGGGCCCGATGCCGGGTAGCTCGCTGAGCCGGGCCGCGGCCTGCGCCGGGTCCGTGCCCGAATCGAGGTCGAGATGTCCCGCGGCCATCGCCTGGGCCAGTGCTCGCAGCGTTGCCTGCCGGGCGGTGGTGAACCCGAGCCCGGACAAGTCAGCGTCCGCGAGGTCATCCGGGCTGGGGAACAGCAGCGTCGGCATGGTGGCTGCCCCGTTGCCCGGCGTCAGGCCCGGGTCCGGGCCCGGGTCCGGGTCCGGGGCGGCGAGCAGCGTCCCATGCCGCGCGGCCAGACGGGCGGCAAACGTGCGTGCCGCCGCCACCGAGACCTGCTGGCCGAGGACCGCCCGGACCGCGAGCTCGAACCCGTCATAGGCGCCAGGGACCCGGAGCCCGGGGCGGGCCCGGACGAGCGGGGCGAGCATGTCGTCGCTGGCCAGCGCCGAACCGATGGCGGCCGGGTCGGCATCCAGGTCGAACAGCTGCCTGCACCGGGAGACCACCTGGCCAATCCCGCCCAGCCCGGTGAGCCGCACCCGCAGCAGAACCTGCCCCGGGCCGGATGGCCCGGCGTCGCGGTCGGCGCCGCGCGGTCCGGCGGCCCGGCCCGCAACCGGCGGCTGGGGAACGAGTTCGATCAGCCCCGCGCCCGCCGAGGTGCGAATCGTCCGGGTATACCGGCCGCCGGTGACCTGCTCCACGCCTGGGATGGCGCGGGCCGCGAGGAAGCCGAGCAGGGATTCCGCGTCGAACGGCTCACGGCAGGCGAGCCGCAGCGACAGCCACGTGCCGTGCGCGCCCGAGTCGGCGGCTAGGCCGGATTCCGCCTGCGCGCCCGCAGGCCCTGCGTCGCCGGAGCGCGTGCCGCCGGAGCGCGTGCCGCCGGAGCGCGTGCCGCCGGAGCGCGTGCCGCCGGACCGGGGGGTGCCGGACCGGGAGGTGCCGGACCGGGAGGTGCCGGACCACGTGGCCTCGGACCCGGTGCGTTCGGACCGCGCGCCGCCGGCGCGCGGTCCGGCCCGCAGCGCGGACGGCGGCTGCCGGTAGGACTCCTGGAAACTCGCGTTGAACTGCCGGACGCTGGAGAAGCCGCTCGCAAACGCGATCTCGGTGATCGGCACGCTGGTCTCCCGCAGCAGCCGCCGGGCCGTCTGCAGCCGCACCGTCCTGGCCAGCGCGAGCGGCCCGGTGCCAAGCTCGGCCACCACCAGGCGGTGCAGGTGCCGCTCGGTCACGGCCAGCCGCCGCGCCAGCCCGGCGATCCCGTGCTCGTCGACGTATCCGTCGGTGATCAGCCGCACCGCACGGGCGACAAGATCGGCACGTACGTTCCAGTCCGGCGAACCAGGGCTCGCCTCCGGCCGGCATCGGCGGCAGGCCCGGAATCCGGACTTCTCCGCCGCCCCTTGATGCGGGAAGAAGCGCATGTTCTTGCGCGCGGGGGTGCGCGACGGGCAGATCGGCCGGCAGTAAATTCCCGTGCTGGTGACCCCGGTGAAGAACCGCCCGTCGAACCGGGGATCGCGAGCGGCGACGGCCCGGTAGCAGGTGTCGGAGTCCAGCGTCATTCCTTGATTCAAGCCGAGATCGGCGGCTGACGCTGGCGGGAATCGGACATGACGGTCGGCTGCGGTGTCCCCGGCGTCCCGCAACGACAGTAAATCGCTTCAACTGTCGTTGGAACGACAGTAAACCGCATCCGACGACGCCCGCGGCTCCCTGGCGCCGGGTGCGCGGTTCAGTGCGGGCGGCCGCTGGCTACCCAGCCGCCAGGAAAATGGGCGAGGGGCCCGCGCAGCAGTGGGGACCGGTCGGCCCAGCCTGACGACCTGGCCGGC
>CAYPQM010000029.1:19358-24557 GCA_964412845.1 uncultured Streptosporangiaceae bacterium | reverse complement strand
TCGGACGGGTCGCCAGCAGGCTGCGGGGTCATGACCGGCCGCTGCCGATGCCGAACTGCCGGCGCACCCGCTCCCAGAACGCGTCCCGCAGCCACTCCCGCGCCTCCTGATAGGGCCGCAGCGATAGGCCGAGTTCCTTCTCCGCTTCCACGAGCAGTTCCTTGTCGATGACCAGCGGCAGGATCGGCCCGGGCAGCAGGTCGCGGATGTTGTCCTCGCCGCGGGTCAGGATCCACTTCTGCGCTACGTGCTCGCCAGCCTCCTCGACCCGTTCCCGGTCCGGCCCGAGCCGGGCCGACGTCGGGATGTGGCTGCCCGGCCGCAGGTTGGGGCGGGTTGCGGGCCGCTTGTCGAACAGCTGGGCGGGGGAGGGGACAGCAGGCACAGTTATCGGGGCTACCTGCGCCGGTTCCGGGCCCGAGACATTCTGCCTGGTGAAGTAGGGCTCCAGGAAGGCGCGATCCAGCACCTCCACGGTGTCCGACTCCCAGACGAGCCGCTCGGCCTGGTTGGTCCCGAACGGCGGCTCGACGCCCCACAGGTGCACCCGGACGCCGAACGCCTGAGCGGCCTCCACCGCGGGCACCATGTCCTCGTCCCCGGCGACGAGCACGGCATCGGTGATCGCGCGGTGCCGGGCCAGTGCCTCCATGTCAGCGCGGATCTGGGCGTCCACGCCTTTCTGCTGGCCGCGTGCGTTCAGGTTGCCGAGGCGCAGTTTCACCCAGGCCATCTGGGCGATCACCCGCTGGTCGATCGTGGGTACCCGGTCCCGGGCGGCGTCGTACCAGTAGACCCGGAGCAGCTCGCCCCTGATCTGGTCGTCGGCGTGCCGGGTGAGGGCCTGGATGAGCTTGTCGGCGTCAACCCGGTACTCGCGCCGGGAGCCGGCGCTGAACAGCAACTCCCCGGCGGCGGCGTAGATGTACCCGACGTCGACCATGATTGCGTAGCGGGCGAGCGTCGCGAGCGGCGGGGGAACCTCGGTCATGGCACCCTCGACTCTACTGCCGCCCAGAGAGCGGGCAGCAGTGGCGGCAGCTTGCCCGGGAAGCAGCCGGATCGTCGCTGCCATCCCGAGTTTGGGGATTCGCACCATGTCTGCGCGCCACTACAGCGGGATGTTGCCGTGCTTTTTCGGCGGGAGCGTCTGGCGTTTGCTCCGCAGCGCGCGCAGCGCGCGGATCACCTGGGAACGGGTCTGGGCTGGCCGGATGACAGCGTCCACATAGCCGCGTTCTGCTGCTATGTACGGGTTGGCCAGGGTGTCCTCGTATTCGGTGACGCGCTGGGCACGCAGCGCGTCCGGATCATCGGCCGCGGCGAGTTCCCTGCGGTACAGGATGTTCACCGCCCCCTGCGCGCCCATCACCGCGATCTGCGCGGTGGGCCAGGCGAGGTTGACGTCCCCGCCGAGATGCTTGGAGCCCATCACGTCATAGGCGCCCCCATACGCCTTGCGGGTGATCACTGTGATCTTGGGCACGGTGGCCTCGGCGTAGGCGTAGATGAGCTTGGCGCCGCGCCGGATGATGCCGCCCCACTCCTGGCCGGTGCCGGGCAGGAAGCCCGGCACGTCCACGAAGGTCAGCACCGGGACGTTGAACGCGTCGCAGGTCCGGACGAAGCGCGCCGCTTTCTCGGACGCGTCGATGTCGAGGCAGCCGGCCAGGTGCATGGGCTGGTTGGCCACCACGCCCACGCTGGCCCCCTCGATCCGGCCGAACCCGACCACGATGTTCTGCGCGAACAAAGAGTGGATCTCCAGGAACTCCCCGTCGTCCAGGACGCGGGTGATCACGTCGTGCATGTCATAGGGCTGGTTCGGCGAGTCCGGGATGAGCGTGTCGAGTTCGGCGTCCTCGCCGGTGATCTCCAGGGCCGCGTCCCAGCCGGCCGCCCCGGGCTGCGCCGGAGGATCGTCCAGGTTGTTGGACGGCAGGTAAGACAGCAGGTCCCGGGCGAAATCGAGGCAATCGTCCTCGTCGTGCGCCTGGTAGTGGGCCACCCCGGACTTGACGTTGTGCGCGTGCGCGCCGCCGAGTTCCTCGAAGCTGACTTCCTCCCCGGTCACGGTCTTGATCACGTCGGGCCCGGTGATGAACATGTGCGAGGTGCCCTCGACCATCAGGGTGAAGTCGGTGATCGCGGGCGAGTAGACCGCGCCGCCGGCGCAGGGCCCCATGATCAGCGAGATCTGCGGGATCACCCCGGAGGCGATCACGTTCCGGTAGAAGATCTCGGCGAACAGGCCGAGCGCCACCACGCCTTCCTGGATCCTGGCCCCGCCCCCGTCGTTGATGCCGACCAGCGGGCAGCCCGTTTTGAGCGCATGGTCCATCAGCTTGACGATCTTCTCGCCGTAGACCTCACCGAGCGACCCGCCGAACACGGTGAAGTCCTGGCTGAACACGCAGACCGGCCGGCCGTCCACGGTGCCGTACCCGGTGACCACGCCGTCGCCGTACGGCCGGTTGGCCGCCACGCCGAAATCGCTCGCCCGGTGCCTGGCCAGCGCGTCGAGTTCGGTGAACGACCCCGGGTCAAGCAGCCGCTCCACCCGCTCCCGGGCGGTCATCTTTCCCTTGGCGTGCTGCCGCTCGACCGCCCGCGCTGAGCCGGCGTGCACAGCCTCGTCCTGGCGCCGCTGCAGGTCAGCTATTTTCCCCGCCGTGGTGTGTGGGGCAGCCTGCGGCGCGGTGCCAGCAGCCTCCGCCAACCCCACTTCCGGCACGCTCCGCGCGTCGCTGGTCATCCCGACAGGGTAGCCGTCGGAGGCAGCGGGCCGTGGGGTCGGCGGCCGTACCCGGGTCGCTAGGCTGGCCGCCGTGAGCACTGACGCCGGCCGGCACGTGAGCAGGGATGCCGACAGACAGCAGATGCCGGAGCCGATGCGCCGCGACGTCCGTCTGCTCGGCGATCTGCTGGGTGAGGTGCTGCGTGAATCCGGCGGCCAGGATCTGCTGGATGACGTGGAGCGGCTGCGGCTGGCGGTGATCGCGGCGCGGCACCCGCCGCCGCCGGATGACGCCCCGCCTGGCAGCGCCGTATCGCCCGATGATGGCGCGGACCTGCCCGGCGACGAGATTGCGGACCTGGCCGGTGACCAGATTGCGGACCTGGCCGGCGATGAGATAGCGGCGCTGGTCGCGGGCTGGCCGCTGGACCGGGCCGAGCTTGTCGCGAGGGCGTTCACCGTCTACTTTCACCTCACCAACCTCGCCGAGGAACAGCACAGGGTGCGGGCGCTGCGGGAGCGGGACGCTGGCGCGGCGCCGGTCCGCGAGTCGCTGGCGTCAGCGGTCAGCGAGTTCCGCCAGGAGCAGGGCGCGGAGCATCTTGACGAACTGCTCGCCCGGCTGCGTGTGCATCCCGTGCTCACCGCCCATCCCACCGAGGCGCGACGCCGCGCCGTGGTCACCGCACTGCGCCGGATCAGCGTCCTGCTCGCGGCGCTTGACCATGCCCGCCAGGATGCGGCCGAGCAGCCGGAGATCCGGCGCAAGCTGCGTGAGGAGATCGACCTGCTGTGGCTGACCTCGCCGCTGCGGGACCGGGCCATGGGGCCGATCGACGAGGTGCGCACTGTGATGGCCGCGTTCGACGAAACGCTCTTCCTGGTGGCGCCCGTCCTGTACCGCGCGCTTGATGAGGCCCGGCGGGGCCAGACGGAAGCGCACGCCACTCCGGCCGCGTCCGCGGTCCCCGCGTTCCTGCGCTTCGGCAGCTGGGTTGGCGCGGACCGGGATGGCAACCCTTTCGTGACCGCGCAGGTCACCAGGGAAACCGCGGTCATCCAGGCCGATCACGCGCTCCGCGCCCTGGAGAACGCCACCACCAGGATCGGCCGCGCGCTCACCGTGCACGCTGACGCGGCGCCGCCGGGCCCGGATCTCACCCTGGCCCTGGAGGCCGCGGAGACGGCGCACCCTGAGCTGCTCGCCGACCTGGAGGCCCGGTCCCCCCAGGAGCCGTACCGCACGTACCTGCTCTACCTGGCGCAGCGGCTGCAGGCGACCCGGCTGCGGCACGCGGACCTGGCCTACCGCGGTTGCGCGGAGTTCCTCGCCGATCTGCGCCTGGTGCAGGACTCGCTCACGCAGGCAGGTGCGGTCCGGCAGGCGTTCGGGGAATTGCAGCATTTGATCTGGCAGGCGGAGACCTTCGGGTTTCACCTGGCCGGGCTGGAAATCCGCCAGCACAGCGCCGTGCACGCGCGCGCCCTACGGGAAATCCAGGCGGGCGGGCCGCTGTCCGCGGAGACCAACGAGGTGCTGGCCACGTTCCGGGCGGCCGGGTGGATCCAGGACCGGTTTGGCGTGGACGCGTGCCGGCGGTACGTGGTCAGCTTCACCCGGTCCGCCGCCGACATCGCCGCCGTTCACGAGCTCGCGCGCCGCGCCATGCGCAGCGGCAGGCTGCCGGTGCTCGACGTGGTCCCGCTGTTCGAAAGTGGCGAGGACCTGCGCAACGCCACCAGCGTGCTGGACGACATGCTGGCGCTCGAGCCGGTGGCCGCCCGGCTCGCCGCCAACGGGCGCCGGGTGGAGGTCATGCTCGGCTACTCCGACTCGGCCAAGGAACTGGGCCCGGTCAGCGCCACGCTGCGGTTGTTCGATGCCCAGGAGCGGCTGGTCCGGTGGGCCGCGGACCGCGAGGTGACACTCACCCTCTTCCACGGCCGGGGCGGGGCGCTGGGCCGGGGCGGCGGGCCCGCGGGCCGCGCGGTGCTCGCCCAGGCGCCCGGCTCGGTGGACGGCCGGTTCAAGGTCACCGAGCAGGGCGAGGTGATCTTCGCGAGGTACGGGCACCAGGTGATCGCCCGCCGCCATCTGGAGCAGGTGACCTCGGCGGTGCTGCTCGCGTCCGCCCCCGCGGTCCGGGAACGTAACGCGGCCGCGGCGAATCGGTTCCGGCGGATCGCCAACCAGATGGAGGCCGCCGCGCTGCGCGCGTACCGGGACCTCGTCGAGGCTCCCGGGTTCGCGGAGTGGCTGGCGAGAATCAGCCCGCTGGAGGAGATCAGCGGGCTGCGCATCGGGTCACGCCCCGCTCGCCGGGGAATCGCCAGCGCGCCGGTGGGCCTGGATGACCTGCGGGCGATCCCCTGGGTGTTCTCCTGGGCGCAGACCCGGATGAACCTCCCCGGCTGGTACGGCCTGGGCAGCGGGCTCGCGGCGGTCGTCGGTGAGACAGGCG
>CAYPQM010000029.1:7089-19258 GCA_964412845.1 uncultured Streptosporangiaceae bacterium | reverse complement strand
CGGTGAGACAGGCGTCGGTGAGACAGGCGCCGGCGCGGCAGGCGCCAGCCGGGCGGGCGGCCTGCGGGCCGCTCAGGAGGCCTACCGGGGGTGGCCGCTGCTCGCGGTGCTGTTCGACAACGCGGAGATGAGCCTGGCCAAGTCGGACCGCCGGATCGCGGCCCGCTACCTGGCGCTGGGCGGGCGCGATGACCTGACCGCCATGGTGCTGGCGGAATATGACCTGACCCGGCGGCTGGTGCTGGCCGTCACCGGGCATGAGCGGCTGCTCGCGGACCGGCCCGTGCTGTCCCGGGCCGTCACGCTGCGCGACCCCTACGTGGATGCGCTCTCCCACCTGCAACTGCGGGCACTCAACGAGTTGCGAGCGGCGCCGCAGGCCGGGACAGGCGAGGGGGACAGCCCAGTGGATCGCGAGGCTACCGGCGCGCAGCGGGATCGCCTGCACCGGCTGCTGCTGCTCACCGTGAGTGGCGTGGCGGCTGGCCTGCAGAACACCGGTTGACACCAGGCTGCGCCGCCGCCAGGGGCCGGCCCGGCCGGCTTAAGCGCTCTGGCCGGCGGCTTGCGCCGCCAGTGCACGGTGCTGCTGGTGGGCCGGCCAGCACGGGTAGTGCGCGTCCGTGCCGTCCCCGGCGAGCAGCCGCTCGACCGCGATGCGGCAGGCCTCGTCGGCGGGGGTGTAGACGACCACCCGGGTGCCTGGCGCGGCGAGCACCGCGAGGCTGGTGGTCTTCATCACCATGCGCTCGTAGGCCGGGTGCCGGAAGATCTTGAGGTAAGTGGCCGGGCTGGCCACGTCGTGCTCGGCCCACAGCCGGGCGAAATAGGGGCTCATCGCCTGCAGGCGGCGGACGAACCTGGTCCAGGCCGGCTCGCCGACGTGCCGGCCGTACGCGCCGCGTAGCTGTGCCACCAGGGTGGACAACTGGTCGTCGCGGTTCACATACGGGTGGCAGCAGTCGGGATGCATGAAGCACTGCCAGAGCGTGTTGCGCTCGCCCGGCGCGGCGCCGGTCATGCCGGGCCAGATCGCGGCGTACGCCGCGTTCCAGGCCAGCAGGTCGAACCGCTCGTTGAGCACGCTGGCGGGCAGCGGCACCAGGCTGTCCAGGATGTGCTGCACCTCGGGTGTCACCTGCTCACAGGTCGCCCCGGGCGCGGCGGCCGCCGCGTCGGGCACATCGGCGAGCCGGTACAGATGCTCCTGCTCAGCCTGGTCCAGCCGGAGCGTGCGGGCCACCGCGGCCAGGACCTGCACGCTGGCGTTGATCGGGCGGCCCTGCTCCAGCCAGGTGTACCAGGTGACACCCACGCCGGCGAGCTGGGCGACCTCCTCGCGGCGCAGCCCGGGGGTGCGCCGGCGCAGGCCAGGTGGCAGGCCAGCCTGCTCCGGGGTGACCCGTTCCCGGCGGCTGCGCAGGAACGCGGCGAGTTCGGCGCGGCGCGGCGAGTGGTTAGCGGCCGTGGTCATGGTGCCCATGGACCTATCCTGCCCGCGGCGCGGCCGCCCTGCCAGGTGCTGTTAGTACCAGGATCAGCAGGCTCTTGGTACTGGCATCCGGGCGAGCGCAGCCTGGCAGGCATGACAGACATCGTTACCGCCACCCGGCCGTCGCGGCGAGCCCGCCCGGCCGCCGGCGCACCGCGCGGGCTGCTCGCGGTCGTGCTCACCGGGCAATTTATGGCGCTGCTCGACGCTTCCGTGGTGAACGTCGCGGCGCCCTCCATCCATACCGACCTGCGTGCCTCGGGGGCCGGCCTGCAGCTGGTCATCGCCGGGTACGTCATCCCCTACGCCGTCCTGCTGGTGACCGGCGCGCGTCTCGGCGACATCCTGGGCCACCGCCGGATGTTCCTCGGCGGGCTCGTCTTGTTTACCCTGGCCTCACTCGGCTGCGGCCTGGCCACCTCGACGGGCATGCTCGTTGCGTTGCGTTTCGTCCAGGGAACGGGCGCGGCGGCGATGATCCCGCAGGTGCTCAGCCTCATCCAGCGGTCGTTCACCGGCGCGGCCCGCGCCCGGCCGATGCGGCTGTACGCGGCGGTGCTGGCGGGCGGTGCGGTGGCCGGCCAGATAGCGGGGGGCCTGCTGGTCAGCGCGGACATCCTGGGCAGCACCTGGCGCCCGGTCTTCCTGGTGAACGTGCCGATCGGAATCGCGCTGCTCGTCGCCGGAGCACGGCTGCTGCCGCGGGGGTCCGCGGACCGGGGCCGGGGGCTGGACCCGTGGGGACTGGTGACCCTGTCGCCGGCCACGGCGGCCTTGGTGCTGCCGCTGGTCCTCGGCCAGTCGGAGCACTGGCCGGTCTGGGGGTGGCTCTGCATGGCCGGGGGCGTGGCGCTGCTGGGAGCCTTCGCGCTGGTGGAACGCAGGGTGGCGGCCCGCGCGGGGTCGCCGCTCATCCCCGGCCGGGTGCTCCGGCGGCCTGGGGTAGCGCTGGGCATTGCCGGGCTGTTCACGACCCTGGCCATGTTCGGCGGCTTCTTCTTCGTGCTGGCCCTGCATCTGCAAGGTGGGCTCGGTGACTCGCCGCTGCGGGCCGGGCTTACCTTTGTCCCGGCCGGACTGGCGTTCGCGCTGGTCAGCCTCAACTGGCAGCGGGTGCCTGCGCGCGGCCACGGTGCGCTGATCATCGTTGGCTTCGCGGCCAGCGCGGCCGCGATGCTCGGCATCGCCGCTCTGCTCCGGGCCGATGGCAGCGGCGGGCTGCGCCTCTACCTGGTCCTGGCGCTGACCGGAGCGGGCATGGCGGCTTCGTTCAGCCCGCTGATGACATCGGTGCTGATGCGGGTTCCGGTGGCCGAGGCGGCCGATGCGACCGGGGTGATCGTGACGGTCAACCAGTTCGCGCTGGTGGTGGGGGTCGCCACCTTCGGGACGCTGTACCTGAACGTGGCCGGCCGCCTGCCGCTGCATCCGCTGGCCGGCGACTTCAGCCGGCTGTCGGCGCACGCCGTCTCGGTGACCTTTGTGGCTCTGGCGGGCCTGGCGGCGGTGGGTGGTGTCCTGGCGTCGGCCCGCGCGCTGAGCGTGCGGCGGCCGCAGCGACCGCAGCGGCAGGGTGCGGCAGATCGCGAGGCGGTAGCGGGCGAGCCGGCCTAGGCCGGGGCCTGACCTGCGGTCGGCGGCCGGTTATCGGATCCGGTGCTGGAACCCGTGGCGGGGTGAGCGGACCCGGCTGCGGGTTCCAGCGATGGCCTGCTCCAGAGGCTGGCGGTGTCCGGCCCCTGCTTGTCGTCGGGGACCTGCTTGTCGTCCTGGCCCTGCTCGCTGCGGCGAGCGTCCGAGCCGGCGGCCGCCCTCGCGGGCGCGAAGGCGAGGCCAGCGGCGAGGAGCGCCAGCGGCATGGCCAGCAGCACGTAGCGGACGCCGAAGTCGGCGGTCATCACTGGGACCACCAGCAGGGCGACGGCGCTCGCCGACGGGTACAGGCAAGGTCCGCCCCAGTCGCGCAGGCGGCGGAACCCGCCGCGCCGCCAGGCGCGGACGATCCCGGCCAGGCCGATCAGCAGGATCACCCCGAGCAGTGTGCCGCGCAGGTACACGTACCGCTGGTAGGTGCGCATCCAGCCGGCGAACGGCTCGACCGCCCTGGTGGGGGTGGCACCGTAGGCGCGCTGATCGGAGGCCACCGTGTGGCCGCCCCCGGTCGGCGCGCTGGATGCGATCCACGGCTGCGTGGCGTCAGAGAATGCGTACCGGCGCAGGATGGAGCTGCTGGGATGCGGCGCACGGTCCCAGGTGAAGCTGTACCCGATGTCATGCAGCACGTCGACGGCGTAGCTGCCCGGCTGGGCGGCGATGGCGTGCAGCGCGAACCTCAGGGCGAGCGAGTTCTTGCTGGCCGAGAACTTTGGCCCCGGCACCCGGTTGAGCGGAGAGTCCGGCTTCCAGATGAACGAGGAGGCGGCCGGCCGCTTGCTCACGGGCTCGCTGGCGCACAGGGCCACCAGGTCAGCGGGCGGTTTGATGATGGCGCAGTTGGCGAACGTCATCGTGCGTGACCACAAGAAGATGCCGTCGCTGTTGGAGAAGGCGAACCGGTGCTGGCTGCCGTGGAACCACATGAGGTACCCGCCCAGCGGCAGGACGCTGATGACCGCGGTGGCGGCCAGGACCCGCCACCCCGTCCGGCGCAGGATCAGGTACCCGACCAGGTACATGATGAGCAGCGGCAGCCCTACCGGCCACAGGATGGCGGCTACGCCCAGCAGGAGGCCGGCCGCGATGGTGGCCCAGGCCGGACGGTCCTGGCGCCACCAGAGGACCAGGGTCGTCGCGGTGACGACCAGGAATCCGAACAGCGCCGTCGGCAGGACCTCGTGCTCAAGCTGGATCAGGTAGGCGTCGAGCAGGAGCGGGAGCGTGACCAGCGTCGCCAGCCAGGCGGGAAGCCCGTACCGGCGCAGCAGGGCGTAGAGCATGACCGCGGCCAGCAGGCCCATCACGTGCTGGAGGGTGGTCGCGACCGAGATGTGGTGGAAGGGGCGGAACGCGGCCAGGAAGATCCCGTATCCGGACAGCCGTGACTGCCCGGGTACCAGCCGCAGCGCGGTGCCCAGATAGGAGGCTGAGTCTCCGCCGAACCAGAACGCCGGGGGGAAGGCGAGCACCGTGATGACCCGGACGGCGATGCCGGCCAGCAGGGCAACTCCGAACAGGCGGTGCCTGATGAGCATCGATTTCACGGCACGAAGGCGGCGCACAGTGTCGAATACTGCCACGCCAGAGCGGCTACTTCGGTCACGGAAGAGATTTTAGAGCTTATCCAGAGGCTTCTGTGCGGCTCTGCCCAGAACCACCCGGTTCGGGGGTGATCGCTGGCCGCTGCGCCACCTGCCACTGGGTGAAGGCGAGGCCGGCGGCCAGGCAGGCGACCGGGACCGCGGTGATCGCGTACCGGTAGATGTACTCATGCAGGGCGATCGGGACCACGACGCCGATCGCGGCGACGGCCCACGGCAGCGCCGCCGGGCCACCCCAGCGCCGCCATCGCCTGAGCACCCCCGCCAGCCCGATGACCAGCACGACGAAGAAGGCAACTCCGGGGAACCAGACGGGCAGCTGGTACAGGAACATGTAATACGCGTACGGCTGGACGGCATGGCTGCCGCGGCTCGTGTGCGCGTAGCCGCGCAGATGCGCCAGGTATTTCGCGGTCAGTTTGGAGACGTCCGGGGTCGCGGTGAAGTTCAGCGACAGGTAGTTGTCTTGCCGGTCGGTCGACAGGAAGAGGAGCATGACCCCCTGGCCGGTCACCCGCAGGTAGCTCAGGGGCTGGGCGGCGATGGCGTGCTCGGCGAACCGCATCGCCAGCGAGTTGTTGTAGGCGTTGATTCCGGGGTGCGCGTCGTGCCGCCAGAAGGCGCCCTCCGACCAGAGGTAGCCCCCGGGGGTCGGTTCGGCCAGCAGTGAGGATACCGACCAGGCGGGCGTGGGCGTGGTGGGCACGCCTTGCCGCTCCGGGCAGAGCGGCCGCAGGTCCGGCGGTGGCTTGATCACCGCGCAGTTGGCGAATGACATGGTCCGCGACCACAGGAACATGCCGCTGCTGTTGGTGATGTTCAGCTGGCCGTAGGCCGAGTAGAAGACGGCCACGTACCCGGCGAGCGGCACGGCGAACGCCGCGATGCTGGCCGAGAAGGCACGCCAGCCGACCCGCCTGATCAGCATGAAGGCGACGAGCGCCACCATGATCGGCGCGCCGTTGCCGCGCACCACGGACGCCCAGGCCATGAGCAGCCCGGCCAGCGCGCACTGCCAGATGGTGGGGGTGCGTTTGGAGAGCAGCAGCGCGACGGCCACCAGGATCACGAAGCCGAACAGCGCGTCCGGCAGGATGTAGGACTCCAGCGCAATCTGCCGGGCGTCGAACAGGGTCGGGACCGCGGCCAGGGTGGCGCCCCAGGCAGGCAGTCCCCAGTAGCGCAGCAGCCCGTACACGATGATCGCGGCGGCGATGCCCAGCACATGCTGCAGCGTGGTCACGGCCAGCAGGCTGTGCAGCGGGCTGAGCAAGAACAGCAGGATGGGGTAGCCGCCCGGACGGGTCTGCTCAATGGCGGGGTGCGTACCGACGTGCAGGTAGCCGAAGGAATCGGGGATCAGCAGTGCGGGCCGGAACGCCAGTGTCGCGAGCACGCGGACCGCGATGGCCAGCACGACCAGGAAGGTGAACAGGCGGTGGTTGCGCCACAGCGCCGCGGGCGTGATGGCCGCCAGCGCTGCCCCGGCCCGGGCCCGGTGCCCGCCGGCCGGGTCACCCGGTGACCGGCGTGGGCTGCGCCGCCAGCGGCTGAGGCGTTGCGGCGGGGGGTTATTTTCCTCGCGAGTCTCGCTGGTTTCCGCGCGAGTCTCGCTGGCCTTGAGATCGGCCACTGTTCTCCCTGACATGTCACTGTGGGATATCGAGCCCCGGGCCGCGGTAAGCAGGTTCGATCCCCGCACCTCGCGCAGCCCAGAGATGACACTATCGAAATGCCATGGCAACTGATTGCGCATATCCGGCAACACCGGCCATTCGCCCTGCCGTGCTCAGCCAGGAACTGATCCGGCCCGGCGGCCTGTGGCGGCAGGTCCAGGTGGTCCAGGTGACCGGATCCACCAACGCTGACCTGCTCGCCGAGGCCGCGGCGGGCGCCGCGGAGGGATGTGTGCTGGTCGCCGAGGAGCAGACGGCCGGCCGGGGCAGGCTCGGCCGTCAGTGGGTGAGCCCACCAGGCGCAGCGCTAACCTTTTCCGTCCTTTTGCGTCCGCATGACCTTCCGCCGGCCCGGAGGGCCTGGATCCCGCTGCTCGCCGGGGTCGCGGTAGCCACGGCCTTGCGCCGGGCGGCAGCGGTGGACGCGCGCCTCAAATGGCCCAACGACGTGCTTGTCGGCGGCGCGAAGCTGGCTGGGATCCTGGCCGAGCAGCATCGCGATGCGGTGGTCGTGGGCGTGGGGATCAACGTGCGGCTGTGCCGCCAGGACCTGCCGGTGCCCACCGCGACATCCCTGCTGCTGGAGAACGCCACGGTCACGGACCGGGAGCAGTTGCTCGGCGCGGTCCTGGGCGAGCTTGAGCACTGGTACCTGGCTGAAGCGGGCGCGCGTGACCCGGAGACGTCGGGCCTGCGCGCGGAGTACCTACGGCACTGCGCGACGGTCGGCAGGCAGGTCAGGGTGGAACTGCCCGGCGGCCGGACGCTCACCGGGGTCGCGGCCGATGTGGACGCCGGAGGCAGGCTGGTCGTCCGGAGCTCTTCCGGGCTGACCTCGGTAAGCGCCGGCGATGTCGTGCACGTTCGCTGAGTTATCGGGCGGGCATGACGCGATTTTTCATGCCACGATGTGCCGTATGAGCGGTGACGACCAGCTTTCTGATGGCGAGCGGAGCGTGCTGGCCCTGCACCCGCACTGGAAGACGCTGCTGCGGCCGACTCTCGTCCTGGTGGTCGTGGTGGCCGCGGCCCTGGCGCTGGTCATCGTGATCCCGGCGGGCAAGTTCGCTGAGGCGGGCCGGATCGCGGTTGGCGCGGTCGCGCTCGTCCTGGTGGTGTTCGGGTTCGTGGTGCCGTTCCTGCGCTGGCAGACGACCAGCTACCAGCTCACCACCCGGCGGCTGCAGTTGCGCAGCGGCATCATTTCCAGGTCAGGCCGGGATTTCCCGCTGATCAGGATCAGCGATGTCTCGTTCTCGCACGGGCCCATCGACCGGCTGCTCGGCTGCGGCCGGCTGGTCGTGGAATCCGCCGGCGAGCACGGCCAGCTGGTGCTCAACGAGATCCCCCAGGTGGAGACGGTCCAGGCCACGCTGTTCCAGCTGGTCGAAGACGAGCAGCAGCGCCTCGCCCGCGAAGACCGCTGAGACGCAGCCTCATCCAGGGCTCAGCCCGGCCACTTCGCACCACAGCAATTTCGCGCCCGCGTTGTCCCTGCCAGGGGTGCGGGGGCGCAGGCGCGGCGCGGTTATGCCGGCCCGGTTACCGCCAAGGTGCGTGACTTTGATCAGCGACTCCGATGCACGCTGGCCTGAGATGGGCCGATCACCGCGCATAGCTGTGTCAGGGCACCGTGGACTGCCAGCAGGCACGGCGCGCCTTATCGGTGAGGAGATCCGGGTTGCACTGGGCGAGAAGCCGGCGCCTGTTACGGGGCTGTCGTGCCTTGCTGATGGGGCTGACCAGATATTCGCCCGCGCGGTCCTGGATGCAGGCGGGGAGATCGAGGCGGTCGTTCCTGCGCTGAAATACCGCGAAGGTCTGCCCGCCGAGGCGCTCGCGGAGTACGACCTGCTTCTGGCACGGGCCGTGACCTTGCACCGGCTTCGCTTCACCGAGTCCACCTCGGAGGCTCACATGGCCGCGAGCGAGTGCATGATCGGGCTGGCCGACGAACTGTGGGCGGTCTGGGACGGCAAGCCGGCGCGGGCGTATGGAGGAACGGCGGACGTTGTTGCTTATGCCCGTGACAACGGCGTTCCCGTTCGGCTGATCTGGCCAAAAGCTGCGCGGCGCGACTGAGGTTCCCCCGCTCGGGCCGGAGGCCCGATGTCCGTTGGCTTTGACCTGTGCTGGGGCGTCCTGCCTGTGCCCGCGCGGCCGGCTGGGTGGTCTCCTCGTCTCTAGGGTCCTGAGCGTGGTGTGCTCGGCTGACCGGTCAAGGTTGGCTGTCCACTCGATCACCAGCCGACGGGTGGTCCAGCAGGGTGCGGGTTTTCGGGTCCTCTGCGTCCCCTATGTGGGTCCACTATGCACCGCGTTGTCATGGCCCGAAATCGGCGCGGTGCATCGTGCCCCTATGTGGGTCACTATGCACCGCGCTGGGTCGTCACCGGGATGGTTGGTCCCGCGGGGCAGGGTGGGGCGGCCGGGCCGGCCGGTTGACCGGACGGGCTACCCTGCGCTCATGGATGGGGTGACGGTTCGCAGGCATGTGCTCGGGCATGGCCGGGTGGCGGAGATCGTCCTGGACCGGCCCGAGGCGCTGAATGCCCTGAATACGGCGATGGCGGTCCGGCTGGCCCAGGTGTGCGCCGAGCTCGGTCCCGACCGGGGCGTCTGCTCCATCGTCCTCACCGCGATGGGGGACCGGGCGTTCTGCGTGGGGGCCGACCTCAAGGAGCGGAATGCGATGACCGACGCGCAGCTGCTGGCCCAGCGGCCGGTGTTCCGCGCGGCGTTCGGCGGCCTGCTCGCCCTCCCGCAGCCGGTGATCGCGGCGGTGCACGGGTACGCGCTGGGCGGCGGCTGCGAGCTGGCGCTGTCCTGCGACCTGATCGTGGCCGACGAGACCGCGGTGTTCGGCCTGCCGGAGACGACCGTCGGGCTGGTGCCCGGCGGTGGCGGCACCCAGCTTGCCCCGCGCCGCCTCGGCGTGGGCCGGGCCGCCGACCTGATCCTCACCGGGCGCCGGGTGGGCGCGGCCGAGGCGGAGCGGATCGGCCTCGCGGACCGGCTGGTGCCAGCGGGCGCCGCGGATCGCGAGGCACTGGACATCGCGGGCGCTATCGCGTGCAACTCCTCGGTGGCCGTGATGGCCGCGAAGAGAGCCATCCGCCAGGGCTGGGGGATCGGTCTCGCGGCGGCGCTCGAGGTCGAGGACGCCGCCTGGCGGACGGCGGCGCTGTCCGCGGACCGGCGGGAAGGCATCGCAGCGTTCAACCAGAAGCGCGCCCCCCAGTGGACCGGAGAGTGAGCTGCGGTGACTGACCTGCCTGGGCGCATCTCGCTGCGCGAGGTGGGGCCGCGAGACGGGCTGCAGAACGAGGATCCGGTGCCGACCGCCGCGAAGATCGCGCTCATCGACCGGTTGTCCTGGACCGGGGTGGGCCGGATCGAGGCCGTGTCGTTCGTGCGTCCGGAGGCCATCCCGCAGATGGCCGACGCGGAGGCGGTGTGGCAGGGGATCACCAGGCCGCACTCCGTCCGCTACTCGGCGCTCGCCCCGAACCTGCGCGGGGCCCGGCGCGCGCTGGACGCCGGCCTGGTGGAGCTGGAACTCGTGGTGTCGGCCTCGGACACGCACAACCGCAAGAACGTGAACCGGGGCACGGCGGAGTCGCTGGACGACATCGCGGTGATCATCGGCGAGGCCCATGACCGCGACGCCACCTGCCAGGTGGTTGTTGCCACCGCCTGGGGCTGCCCGTATGAGGGCGACGTGCCGGTGGCCCGGACCGTGGCGGTGGCCGGGCGGGCCGTGGCCGACGGGGCGGACTCGATCTCGTTCGGCGACACCACGGGCATGGCGACCCCGCGGCGGGTCCGCGAGCTGGTCGACGGGTTCCGGTCGCGGCATCCGGACGTCCCGCTCAATCTGCACTTCCACAACACGCGGGGCACCGGGCTGGCCAACGTCCTGGCCGCGCTGGAGCTGGGGGTGGATGACTTCGATGCCTCGGTGGGCGGGCTTGGCGGCTGCCCCTACGCGCCCGGGGCCAGCGGCAACATCGCCACCGAGGAACTGGTGCACATGGTCGAGGACATGGGCGTGGCGACGGGCGTGGACCTGGCGGCGATGATCGATGCGGCGGCCGAGGCGGAGCGCATCATCGGCCGCCGGCTGCCCTCGCAGGTGCTGCGGGCCGGCCCCCGAACCCAAACAATCCCGGCATAACGGCATTCGGCAGCACTGCCGTCCGCGCGTGAAAGGTCACGGCGGCCTCGCGGGGTAGGGTCGCGAGCGTGGCTGAGCATCAGGACGCCGGGGCGCCGCAGGGCGGTCACCCTGAACTAGGCGAGCTGCGGGAGCAGGTGGAGCGCGGCGGGGTGCAGCGCTACCACGACGCGGCCAAGGCCGCCGGCAAGCTGTTCGCCCGGGAGCGCATCGCGCTGCTGGTGGACGAGGGCAGTTTCACCGAGGACGGGCGGTACGCCAACGTGCTCGCCGACGGCCTGCCCGCCGACGGAGTGATCACCGGGACCGCCGCGATAGACGGCCGCCCGGTGGCGCTGATGGCGAACGACTCCACGGTCAAGGCGGGCTCATGGGGCGCGCGCACCGTCGAGAAGATCATCCGGATCATCGAGAAGGCGTACCGGTCGCAGATCCCCATGGTCTACCTGGTGGATTCGGCGGGTGCCAGGATCACCGACCAGGTCGACATGTTCCCCGGCCGGCGCGGGGCGGGCCGGATCTTCCACACCCAGGTGCGCGCCTCGGGGTCGATCCCGCAGGTCTGCGCGCTGTTCGGCCCGTCCGCGGCGGGCGGCGCGTACATCCCGGCATTCTGCGATTTCGTGGCCATGGTGGACGGGAACGCCTCGATGTACCTGGGCAGCCCGCGGATGGTCGAGATGGTGGTCAAGGAGAAGACCACGCTGGAGGAGATGGGCGGCGCCCGGATGCACTGCACCGTGTCCGGGTGCGGGCACTACCTGGCCAGCTCCGAGCATGATGCGCTAGCAGCGGTCCGCGGCTACCTGACGTACCTGCCATCGAACTGGCAGCAGCCGCCGCCCGCCGGGATCCCGGCTGAGCCGGTGCCCACCGACCTCGCCGCGCTGGTGCCCGCCAGCGAGCGGCAGGCTTACGACATGCGCCGCTACCTGCGCGGCCTCGTCGACGAGGGCTCCTTCTTCGAGATTCACCCGCTGTGGGCCCGTGAGCTCACCATCGGGTTCGCCCGGCTGGCCGGCCAGGTCACCGGGGTAGTGGCGAACAACCCGCTGTTCAAGGGCGGTGTGCTGTTCGTCGACTCCGCGGACAAGGCGGCCCGCTTCATCCAGCTGTGTGACGCCTTCAACGTGCCGCTGCTCTTCCTCGCCGACGTGCCCGGCTTCATGGTCGGCACGGCCGTCGAGCGGCAGGGCATCATCCGGCACGGCGCGAAGATGATCAGCGCGGTGGCCGAGGCGACCGTGCCGAAGATCTGCGTGGTGGTGCGCAAAGCGTACGGGGCGGGCCTGTACGCCATGGCCGGCCCGGGGTTCGAGCCGGACGCGACGCTCGCGCTGCCCACCGCGAAGATCGCCGTGATGGGGGCCGAGGCCGCCATCAACGCGGTCTACTACAACAAGCTGGCCAGCATCGAGGACCCCGTCGCGCGCGAGGCGGAGACCCAGCGGCTCCGGGCCGAGTATGACGAGGACATCGACGTGCTCCGGCTGGCCGGCGAGCTGGTCGCCGACGACGTGGTGCAGCCCGCCGAGCTGCGGGCGGAGCTGATCCGCCGGTTCGCCGC
>CAYPQM010000029.1:0-6989 GCA_964412845.1 uncultured Streptosporangiaceae bacterium | reverse complement strand
CCTGCAGGGTCAGGGCGAGGTTGTTCAGGTCGGTGGCGACGTCGGGGTGGTCGGGGCCGTAGGCGGCTTCGGTGATGGCTAGGGCGCGTTCTTGCAGCGGCCGCGCCGTCTCCGGCTGCCCCAGGTCCTGCAGGGTCAGGGCGAGGTTGTTCAGGTCGGTGGCGACGTCGGGGTGGTCGGGGCCGTAGGCGGCTTCGGTGATGGCTAGGGCGCGTTCTTGCAGCGGCCGCGCCGTCCCTGGCTCCCGCAGGTCCCGCAGGGTCAGGGCGAGGTTGTTCAGGTCGCGGGCGACGTCGGGGTGGTCGGGGCCGTAGGCAGCCTCGTCGATGGCTAGGGCGCGTTCTTGCAGCGGCCGCGCCGCCCCCGGCTGCCCCAGGTCCCGCAGGATCAGAGCGAGGTTGCTCAGGCGGGTGGCGACGTCGGGGTGGTCGGGCCCGTAGGCGGTCTCGGTGATGGCTAGGGCGCGTTCTTGCAGCGGCCGCGCCGCCTCCGGCTGCCCCAGGGCCCGCAGGGTCAGGGCGAGGTTGTTCAGGCGGGTGGCGACGTCGGGGTGGTCGGGGCCGTGGGCGGCTTCGGTGATGGCCAGGGCCCGTTCCTCCAGTGCCTTCGCGTCAGCATGGCGGGCATGCACCCACAGGTAGAAGCCGGCGAGGCCCAGCAGCGACGGCCCGTCGTCCGTCGTCTGGGCGCCTGGCTGCCCGGCGGTGCTGTCGAGATGGCTGGTTGCGGCAAGTACGTGCGGCAGCAGCACTGCCCATCTCGGCCAGTTCTGCGGTGCTGTGACCTGCCCCGGTGCGTCGACGCGGAGCAGCGCCAGCGCCAGCGGATGGGCCGCCTTTGCATGACCGGCCGCGTCGCCGGGCACCGGGGTGTCCTGCCCCTGTGACTGCCCACTGGGCGGGAGTGGCATCCGGTCGTGGCGGGCGCGGATGGCAGCCTGGACTAGGCGGTGCAGCTGCAGGCCGGAGGCGGTCCGCTTGGCCAGGGAGTAGTCGACCAGCGCCGCGACGGCCTCGGTGAACGCCAGCGGGTCCGCGGCGGCGGACGCCAGCGGCTCGGGCAGCTGGCCGGGGTGGGCAGTGAACAGGTCCAGCGGAACCGGCTCAGGAGCCAGGTAGGCGCAGATGTCCAGCAGTTGCACCGCGGCCGGGTCCTCACTGCTGATGCGTTCCAGGCTGATGTCCCACAAGGTGGCGATCGTGTCCGTGCGGGAGGTGACCTGGCCCCGCGCATGCAAGTCGGCGGCGCGGCTGCGCAGCAGGTCCAGGTATTCCCCGGCTGGCATCCGGGTGCGGTCCAGGTACGCTGCGGCCTGCTCCAGCGCCAGCGGCAGCTGCCCGAGTTCCAGGGCGATCTGCTCCCCGGTCTCCTGGCCGAGATCCGGGACGCGGGAACGCAGCAGGCGCACCGCATCCGGCAGATCGATCACCTCCAGGTCCATCACCGGCCCCAAGGCGGTGAACCCGCCGCGCCGGGTCGTGACAATCACGTGGCCGGGAATCCCGGGCGGCAACGGCACCGACGGCAGCCACGGCTGGATGTCCTGAGTCGCGTTGGCGTTGTCGAAGATCAGCAGCCATCCCGGCACACCACGCAGCGCGTCACGGACCTGATCACGCAACGCCTCGGGGTCCGCGACCGGCTCCAGGCCCAGCCGCGCAGCCAGGGCAGTGAACTGGTCGGGTAGCGAGGCCGGCTCTTCAGCGGCGATCCACCACACCACGTCGTAGCGAGCGGCATGGGCATGGGCATACTCGATGGCCAGCTGGGTCTTGCCGACCCCGCCCAGCCCGCGCACCGAGTGCACCGTCACCGCCGGCCTGGCGACCAGCACCCGCGCCACCGCGTCAAGATCGAGGTCGCGGCCGGTGAAGATTGGGTTGCGCGCAGGCACCTTCCACACCCGAGGCATCGCCCCCGGGAACCGGGGCTCGCGCGGCATCGCCCGGCCCGCGCCAGGAAAGCCGGGGGCTTCCCCTGGTTTGGCCCGGCCGGCGATCGCCGCCGAGACCATGGCCCGCAACCGGGATTTCGCTACGTCCTCAGCGAGCCCGAACAGATCCCGCCCGACCACCCCGGCCAGCAGCCCCGGCCGTTCACAATCCCTCACCCGCACCGTGAGCAGCTTCCGGCCGACGCCATCCGGATCGCTGGCCCACGCGGCCTGCCATTCAGCGCCGCCGTAGACCGACTCCAGATAGTCGGGAGACAGCACCGCGATAGTCCGGGCCGCGTCCGCCGTCCCGGCCTGCATACCCTGGATCCAGTTGGTCCCCGGCACGAAATCCCACGCCTGGATCAGGACCCGGTGGCCGTCTTCCTCTAAGACCCAGGCGATCCACTCCGCCCAGCTACGGTCAGCCTGGGTATAGGACACAAAGAAATCCCACCTGGCACCCGAATCGTCACCCCCGGTCACCCCAGAACAATCCCATATCGCGAGGCCGGCTATCTACTAAAGCCACCTGCATCGACGAACAAGCTCCCGGCGGCGCTGCCATTGGCAGCAGCGGCCCACCGGTGGGCCCCTTGGGCCCGGGGGGTTGGGGGCCAAGCCGGGGGGCAACGGCCATCTACCTGAGCGGATTTCGGGGGACCTGGGTGGACTCCCCAGATCGTGACATTGCACGTCAGAGGACGTACCGGGACCGAGGACGACGCCAGCGCCGTAGCATCTGACCATGACTTGCGTTCTGCTTGCCGAGGATGACGCGTCCATATCAGAGCCGCTGGCCCGCGCGCTCCGCCGGGAGGGCTACGACGTTGACGTCGCGCCGGATGGTCCCAGCACCCTGGAGGCGGCCCTCGGCGGCGGGATCGACCTGATCGTGCTCGACATCGGCCTGCCCCGGCTGGATGGGCTTGAGGTCTGCCGGCGCCTGCGCTCCGACGGGCAGACTGTGCCGGTGCTGATCCTGACCGCGCGAGCGGACGAGGTGGACACGGTGATCGGCCTCGACGCCGGCGCTGATGACTACGTGACAAAGCCGTTCCGGCTGGCCGAACTGCTGGCCAGGGTCCGGGCCCTGCTGCGCCGCGGCAGTCCGGAGACCAGTGTGGTGCAGGGCGTGCGCGTCGACTCCGACGCCCGTCGCGCCTGGATCGGCGACATTGAGCTTGAGCTCACCACCAAGGAGTTCGACCTGCTGAGCGTGCTGGTCGCCGACGCGGGAAAGGTGGTCACCCGTGAGCAGATCATGCGCGAGGTCTGGGACAGCAAGTGGTGGGGATCGACCAAGACACTCGACATGCACATCTCCTGGCTACGCCGCAAGCTCGGCGACGATGCGCACAGTCCCCGGTACATCACCACCGTCCGCGGGGTCGGGTTCCGGTTCGAGCGGGGTGACTGACCGCTGCCCGGCGGACCACGGCCGGCCCGGCACCGGGTGCCGCCGGCCGCGGGGTGCCGCGGCAGGAGGCTGACCGGTGCGCCGCCGCCTGCTGATATCCACTCTCGCGGTCGTGGTGACCGCGGTCCTGCTGCTCGGCCTGCCGCTGGCCTTCGTGCTGAGCCGCCTGCAGATCAGTGAGGCCCGGCAGCAGGTGCAACGGGACGCCACGACGACGGCCCGTATACTGCAAGGCCGGATAAACGCCGGCCTGCCACCCGACGCGCGCGGCGCCGCGGCGGCGGCCGGGTCCCTGCCGGACCGCTACGTCAGCATCACTCAGAACGGGCGCGAGACGGTCCGGATCGGCGACCCGATCCACGAGAGAGGCGCGATCAAGGCGCACGCGGCCACGAAGAACTTCAGCGTCAGGATTCAGGCGGACAACTCGTTCGCCTACAGCCGGGTGACCGCCGCGCTGGCCCTGATCGGCTCGCTGGCGCTGCTCGCCGCGGCCGTGGCGGTGGGCCTCGCTACCTGGCAGGCGCGGCGGCTCACCCGCCCGCTCGAAGAACTCGCCGGTGCGGCGGACCGCCTCGGCCTGGGCGACGCCCGCCCGCTCGGCCGCAGGTACGGGGTACCTGAGCTCGACAAGGTGGCCGAAGGGCTGGACGGCTCCGCGCGGCGGATCACCGACCTTCTCTCGGCGGAACGCGATTTCGCCGCGGATGCCTCCCATCAGCTGCGCACGCCGCTGACCGCCCTGTCGATGCGGCTGGAAGAGATGGTCGGCTCCGCCGACCAGCCGGATGTGGTCCGCGAGGAGGGGGCGGCGGCGCTGGCTCAGACCGAGCGGCTCGCTGAGGTGGTCAGCCAGTTGCTCGACCGGACCCGCCGGTCCGTCCGCGGCGTCCCGTCGCTGATCTCCATTGACGAGGTTCTCGCCCAGCAGGTCATCGAGTGGGACCATGCGTTCCGCCGGACCAGCCGGAATCTGGAGGTCGTCGGCGAGAAGGGCCTGCCCGCGTACGTCACGGCGGGAACCCTGGCCCAGGTGGTGGCCACCCTGCTTGACAATGCCCTGGTGCACGGCGCGGGCACAGTCACGATCCGGACCTCACGAACCCCGAAGTCGGTGGTGGTGGAGGTACGGGACGAGGGCAAGGGGGTGCCGCACGACCTTGTGCCGCGGATCTTCGAGCGCAACGTCAGCGGCAGCCCGGGCGGGACCGGCCTGGGCCTGGCCCTGGCCCGGACGGCGGCCGCCGCCGACGGCGGCAACGTGGTCCTGGTCCGGCCGCGTCCCGCGGTGTTCGCGGTCTTCCTGCCCCGGGGCATCCGCGGGCCTGATGACCGGCCGCCGGTCGTCACCGGTCCCGCCTGAGCGAGCCGCTCAGCGGGGCCGCCCAGCCTGGCCGACGATGGCGAGGTACCTGGCCTGCACGGCCGGGGCGGCCGGCGTCAGCGCGGCCGGCGGCGCCACGAAGACCCACTTGCGGTACGACCAGAAGCGGAAGAGGGTGCCCAGCGCGGTGCCGGTGACCTGCGCCAGGTTGTAGGACAGCTGGCTGTGCAGGTTGAGCCCGAGCTCGCTGACCGCGATCGCGCCCAGGGCGATCAGCAACCCGAGCGCGTTGAGCGTGATGAAGGCCAGCCATTCGCGGGGCAGGCTGTGATTGGCGCGATGCCGGAAAGCCCAGAGCCGGTTGCCCAGGTACGACGACACGGTCGCGATGACCGCGGAGACCAGCTTGGCCGTGAGCGGCCCCATTCCGGCCATACCGTGCAGGACGGCCGCTCCGCCCAGGTCCAGGACGGTGGCCGATGAGCCAACGATCCCGAACCGGGCGAACTCGGGGAACAGCACGGTGCAACGGCGGTAGAGCACGCTGGGGGGGCTCGCCATGCAGTACGGATCCCTTTCTCACGTCGGCAGGCGCGTCGGCACCTCTCACATCGGCGGGCACGTCCGTAGCGCTCCCCCAGCAGGCGCCGGCCGTCCTCACCAGGCGCGCGTGCAGGCCGCCTCCGGAGACAGGCTTGTCAGGCTACCGGCACGGCCGGAGCCAGCGAGCGGGTTTAGCCGCGTTGGTCCGCCGGGATCGCGGCGGGGGATAGCTGATGCCAGATCAGGTAGATGACCGCAGTGATCACGAAGCCGGCCTCGAACGTGAGGTCGCCGACCGACGCGTAGTGCGAGGGAATGAGGCCGACGTATTCCGTCTGGTTTGAGAACAGCCAGATCGATACGCCCATCCCGATGAGCATGGCTACCGGCCCGGCCCAGTTCGTGTACTTGGTGTTGAACAGCAGCCCTTCATCGTCGTGGCCGCGCCGGAGCCACTGGTTGCAGAGCACCACGGCCAGCCAGGGCGCGATCCAGTAGGCGATGATCAGCAGGAAGTTCTCGTACTTGGCGCCCGCGTCGTGCAGCGCGGTCAGCGCGACGATGAAGCCGATGATGCCGAACACCAGGGCCACGATGGCCCGGCGCAGCGCCAGCGGAAGCTTGATTCCCATGGCGACGAAGGAGAGCGCGCCCGAGTAGATGTTGAGCACGTTCGCCGCGACCGCGCCGAGCGCGATCGCGAGCAGGGTGAGGTCCGCGAGGACCGTGGGCAGATGCCCGGTGAACGACCCGGTCGGGTCGCCGAGCGCGGCGCCCGCACTGCCGATGGTGGCGGACGCGGCGCCGGCGATCTCGAGGACCACGCAGGACAGGAACAGGCCGAGCCCGGACCACAGGGCGATCGCCTTCTTGCTCGTCTCCGGCGGGAAGTAGCGCGTGTAGTCGGACGCGTAGGGGTTCCAGCCCACTGCGTATCCGTAGGCGGCGCCCAGGGTGAGCAGGAACCCGCCGATCCCGCCGGCGTGCGAGCCGGCCCCAGGGTGGGACTTGGTCAGGATGACGACCGTCGCGATCAGGAAGATGATCGCGAGCACCGGGAAGGCGTAGCGCTCGAAGGCGTGCACCAGGTTGTAGCCGAAGAACGCGATCACGATCTGCGCCACGACGATGATCACCAGGCAGAGTGGCTTCGGCAGGTGCCCGTGGGTGAGCGTATTCAGCGCGAACGTGCCGCTGACGCTGTTCACCGCGAACCAGCCGATTCCCGCGGTGACGGCATTCAGGCCGGCCGGCAGCACGTTGCCCCAGTAGCCGAAGCCGAGCCGGGACAGCACCATCTGCGGCACGCCGTGCGAAGGCCCCCGCGCGGACAGCACGCCCATGGTGACCGAGCCGAGCCCGCTGCCGAGGATGATCGCCAGGGCGGCCTGCCAGAAGCTCAGGCCGAACAGGGCCACGCCGAGCACCCCGACGAAGACCGTGGCGAACTCCAGGTTCGGCGAGGTCCAGGTCCAGAAGAGCTGCAGCGGGTGCCCATGCCGCTCGTGCAGCGGGATGAACTCCGCTCCGCCTGGCTCTACGGCGATGACCCGCTCGCCGTAGCTGCCCTCACGGACCAGGACGTCGGGCGGGGCGTCGGCCTCGATAACTGGCGTCGCCGGGTGGTCTGGTGCCGACATCGGAGTACTCCTCCGGCTCGGGCCAGCCGGGCTGCTGACAGCCAGGCCAGGATGCCTGCGGACGCGCTGATGATAGATCGCGCGGGCGACATGAGTTGTTTCCGCCGTGTTAAATCTGACGTTATGGTC